>JAJNBR010000189.1 GCA_021156265.1 Flavipsychrobacter sp. | reverse complement strand
GATACAACCTGGTTCATTGACAATTGGTCAAGCGTCCGGTTCAAAATACCAACACCGGGAGTCAGGTGCGCTTTATCACCCAGGTTGATCTCTCCCTCTACGTTTGCGCCTTTGATAATAGGCTGATAACGATCGAAGAGGAATTTTTGCTGGCCGGTGAATGCTTTCGCGTACAGGTTGTCGCTCACCTTATATTTCAGGTGTACACCTACCAGCGCGTTGTCTATCAGCAGACCGCGGTCTTCGTACGCACGAAACAGGATACCACTTCCTATCTGGTCGTAGATATAACCGGCGGTAACCGTCAGGTTATGAAACTCTTTGCTCAGGCTCCATGCGCCGATACCGAAACCGCTAAACGCCTGAACGGGATTGAGCAGGTTGGAGTTATGGAATGCATCGGCCCGCAATGTTGCGGTAAATCCTTTATTATAATAACGCAATCCAAGCCATGCTTCGCCACCACTCAGGTAGTTGTCATACAAAGGATTGCCGTCTGCGTTGATCAATGAATCTCTCTCAAAGAAATTCGCGTTCATCATCAGGTCTCCCGATAGCGTCCCCTGCGCTAAACCACGTGCACTAATAACTGTGAGCGCAATTAATACTATATACTTTTTCATCAACTGATTGGTGAATTCTAAAATTTTTCTAAATTTAGAACCTTTGCCAAACTTTGGCAAGATTTTCGATTCATTTATTTAAAACTAAAGTTAATATGAAGAAGTTTCTGGCTGCGGGAGTTGCGCTGCTTATTGCTGCTACAGTACAGGCTCAGACGGTTGAATTACCCAACACCACGATCAAAGATCTGAACTCAAACAAGAAGATAGCTTTCAATGAGGCTATCGAAAAGAACAAAGTGACCATGGTAAGCTTCTGGGCTACCTGGTGCGTGCCTTGCAAAAAAGAGATCAAGAACGTACGCGAGAAAATGCCAACATGGAAAGCCGAGACTGATTTCAACTTTGTTACGGTGTCTATAGATGAGTCGAGAGCAGAAGGCCTGGTGCGCAGCTATGCTAAATCGCAGGGCTGGGACTTTCCTTATTATATCGATCCGAATTCAGACCTGAAGCGTTCGCTCAACTTCCAGACTGTACCATTCACAATGGTCATCGACAAGAATGGTAAGGTGGCCTACATGCACTCGGGCTACGAAGAAGGCAGTGAAGATGAGGTTTACTCCAAGATCAAAGAGCTGAGCAAATAGCCGATGCCGAACTAACACATTAAGAGGGTTTCGAATGAAACCCTCTTTTTTTTATCTTCACCGTCACCGCATGAACAAGTCAACCAAAAGGATCATTGCCCTGATCGCCGGCCTCGCATTAGCGTTGCTATTTTCCTTTCTTAATCCTTTCGGACTTGATGCCAAAGCAGCAAACGTGGCTGCTGTTGCCATTTTGATGATCAGCTGGTGGGTGACTGAAGCCCTGCCCATGCCTGTTGTTGCATTGCTGCCACTTATTCTATTTCCTATACTGGGCGTGGCAAAAATTGATGAGGCTGCAGCACCGTATGCCAATCCTGTGATCTTCCTGTTTCTTGGCGGTTTTCTGATAGGACTTGCAATAGAAAAATGGAACCTGCACCGCCGGATCGCGTTGAACATAGTGAACAAAACAGGAACGAGCGGCAACCATATCGTGCTCGGATTTATTATTGCCACAGGGTTCCTGAGCATGTGGCTGAGCAATACTGCAACTACCATGATGATGTATCCCATTGCGATGAGTGTGATACAGGTAATGGAGGGAAATATCAGTGACAGCAAACAATTGCGACACCTGAGTGTATGCCTGCTTCTTTCCATTGCATACGCCAGCAATTTTGGAGGCATTTCTACTATTATCGGTACGCCACCCAATGTTGCATATGTAGCTTTCCTGGAGAAAAATGATGGTTACGCTTTTGAATTCGTGGATTGGATGAAGCTGTGTGCGCCATTATCTATCTTCTTGTTAGGATGTCTATACGTAGTCATGACGAAATTCCTCTACCCGATCAAATTGCAACACAGCGAAGACACAAGAAACGTTATCCGTTCTGAAATGGAAAAATTAGGCAAGCTATGCAAAGCTGAGGCCAGGGTGCTTGCTGTATTTGCGACTACTGCAATTCTTTGGATAACCCGCGATGTTATTAACAATATACAGTCCGTGATAAGGCTCGATGATACGGCCATAGCTGTTTTTGGCGCGGTCTTGTTATTCCTGCTCCGTTCGGGCAATAAGGAGAATAAGCCTTTACTCGAATGGCAGGACACGCAAAAAATGGCATGGGGCATTCTCCTGTTGTTTGGCGGCGGCATTAGCCTTGCAGATCAGCTTGGTAAAGCGGGGATCATCGAATCACTTGGCACCTGGATCGCCGGTTTTGCTACCGGGGGCATCCTGCTGGTGCTTATAGTGACATTGGTATCCATATTCGTAAGCGAGGTGATGAGCAATGTCGCACAGGTTATTGTATTTGCGCCGGTGGTCGCTGGTATGGCGAAGGCGTTAAACATTGACGCCCTTCAACTCGGGATGGCTATGACCCTTGGTGCCAGCTGCGCCAGCATGTTGCCTATGGGCACGCCGCCGAATGCGATCGTATTCGCCAGTGGCAGGTTAAAGCTAAAGCACATGACAACGACAGGCTTTATCATGAACATCATATCTGCGATATCGATAACGCTGTTCTGCTGGTACCTGCTGCCTGCGCTTGTGAAAGCTATTCAGTAATAAGCAACTTACCCACCTGTGTTGCTACTCCATCAACCGACATACTGTACAGGTAGACCCCTGGCCTCACCGGCGACGCATCCCATACAGCTTTCGTCGAACCTGCTTTTATACTAAGCTCAGCAACACGCCTGCCCACAATATCTGTTACATGAATAACGACATATTTGGAAGCGCTGCATTCAAAAGTCACCAGGCTATTTGATGGATTAGGATACACCCTGAATTTTTCAGCGCTTTCCACCTGATGAACGGATACGTATACCGGGTTTGTCCGGCAGTCTGTTCTTTGCGCAAGAACTGGATATCTTGCCTGGGCGGTATTGGTTGACTGGTTGTATGGGTATGGCGTACCAATGTGCGGCCATGGCAGTGTACCCAACCAGAATGCCGGCGCGCTACTTAGGTATAACGATTGTTCCGGCACAGTGCTACTAGCAGGTGTTAGCGTTCCTTTTATCGTATTTCCCTGCTGAAGGTGACCGGTACCTGCCAGGCTGAAATTGCCCATCGAAAAGCCGGTATTCGTCACCTCGTTACCCACAAAATTTACACTGTCCGTTGCGCCTGTACCAGTGTTCATGAAAACACCATAGAGCTGCGCGCGGTTACGGAAGAAGGTGTTGTACGGCCCGTTCTTTCCATGAGAGTTATCGATCACAATATTCTGAATGACATTGCCTTCAAACAGATTCAAATAAGGATAGTCGCCATGCAAAACTGCGTCGCCTGCTGAAGTGGCGGGCAGGGGTGGCTCCAGCCAGTTAGGATCTTTAGAATAGTTATAAGAGAGCACGTTGCCGTTGGCGCCAAGCTGCAATAACATCGAGTGTCTTAGGAACTCGAAAATATTATTATCTACCAGGCAGTCGCCGCTGGTGTATTGCAACACCACGCCATAAGCACGGCCGCCGCCACCGTAGCCAAACGAATGATGCATATAGTTGCCGCGGATAAGCATGTGCGATGAATTGTTGATGCCGATATGTGCAAAATTGGTGTTAACACTTTCAACACCGATCACCCAGCTATTCACTGCATAGTTTGTGTACACATTATAGGTTTGCGTAGCAGTTGAATCCTGCCGCATCAGGAGCATACATTCTATACCTGCACCGGTAACAGGCGTGATCTTCCTGAGATAGGGCATCGAGTCGGCCGGGTAGTTTCTCCGAAGTATGTGATCTGCAACAATGGCATTACCTGTGATGCTTTCTATACGAAATATCTGTCCCGTACTACCATAAGCCCAGGGTGAAGTCACTTTACTTGTGTCATCGTCGGCTATCATTACCCAATCACCAACTGTCAAACCAGACGTGGTGTTAAGTGTAAGGTTACTATCGTTCTTGTTCACGGCCTGCGCTACATTCCAAGTGGTAGTCCCTATCGAGCCCTCGATGTTGATCATATTCTGAGCAGCACCGCCGAGATTAAAATACAGTTGAGAAGCGTCTTTGCCGGCGCCCCTAATCACAATGCTATCGCTAAGGGAGATCGACTGAGTAAATATGTATATCCCGGTTGGGAAGTAGACAACAGCTGCGCCACCACCCAGAGCTGCCACTGCCGATTGAAAAGCCGTATGGTTGGAAACTGAGCCGGTATTATCACCGCCGTAGTTCATAATATTGACGACATTGGCATAAGCCGGTACGGTATCTTGCAATCCTGCATTACTCCAGTCGGTAATGCGGTTGGCTGGCACAGCTTGTCCAAAGACTGCACCGGAGCAGAATAGGGTAAGACAAAAAGCGAGATAGCGAATGGGTAAGTACGAGTTCTTCATATAATAAAGGTTTCTGACATACAAATTACCAATAATTTGATGCAGAAAAAAACTTTTGAACCGGGATAGGGGTATTAGCTCTGTTGGTTGTCGTATATAAAAGTACACGTTGAAAGAAGCCGCTATCTTTGCGCTCAGCCATCCGTTCATAAGTATGGAAAACGAGTCAGCCGGCATCCAGTTGATCGAGGTCGGTAGCGAAGTAATATTTGAAAGGACCTTTAAGAACCATTTTAAGGCGCTGCATGCCTATGCCTGCACTATTCTCAGGAGCGAGGCCATGGCAGAAGAGGCAGTTCAGAACGTATTCTACAAGCTTTGGGAGAAGAAAGACCAAATCAGCATAAAGGAGTCCGTAACTGCTTACCTGTACCGTGCCGTTTACCACGAATGCCTCAACACCATGAAGCATTCGAAAGTAAAAGATGCGTATAAGACACACACAACCTATCTCCACGCCGATATCGAAAAGGCTAACGAGAGAACGTCGCTGAAAGAACTGGAAGCAAAACTGGCTGAGGCATTAAAAGACCTGCCTGAACAATGCCGCACTATCTTCCAGATGAGCCGCTTTGAAGAACTGAAATACCGCGAGATAGCTGATCAGCTAGGACTGTCAGTAAAAACGGTGGAGAACCAGATGGGCAAAGCCCTGCGAATACTCAGAGAAAAACTGGCCGACTTCCTGCCAATGATCTTTCTATTTCCTCACCTATTAAATATACTGTCGTGAAGAAGAACTATATGACCGATGACTTGCTGGTTAGGTATTTATTGGGGGAAACAACTGCCGAAGAACAAACCCTTGTAAAAGACTGGATAGAAGCCAGCCCTGCAAACAAAAAACAATTTGAGCACTTTGAACTGATATGGAGCAAAAGCAAACAACTGGCCGCTCAAAGCACAGTTGATGAAAATGCAGCCTGGGATCGTTTCAAACAACGTGTTGAATTGCCTGCGCAACAACCGACGAAAGTGATCTCTATGCCCCGACCTGCGTTCTCATGGGCACGTGCAGCCTCTATACTATTAATTATCGTAGTTGGTGGGTTGCTTACTTACTTCCTGGCCAACCGCGAGCCTGAACTTATCACCTTGCAGTCAGGCAACGGCGTATTGATCGATACCCTGCCTGATGGTTCGGTAATAACATTGAACAAACAATCTACGCTCAGCTATCCTTCAGAGTTTGAGGGTGACTCCCGCAGCATTGCGCTGAATGGTGAAGCGTTTTTCAACGTAACGCCTGATAAGGAAAAACCATTCATCATTTCTGTAAATGATATTACCGTTAAGGTAGTTGGCACGTCGTTCAACGTAAAGAACACCGATGAGAAAACAGAAGTGATCGTTGAAACCGGTATTGTAGCGGTTAAGAAGAATGACAATGAGGTGAGCGTTAACCCCAACGAAAAAGCTACGGTACTCAAGTCTGCCGAAGCACCCGTAAAGGAAAATAACGAAGACGTTCTGTACAACTACTAC
>JAJNBR010000188.1 GCA_021156265.1 Flavipsychrobacter sp. | reverse complement strand
TCGGTCCCTGATTGTCCTTTATCATTTACCAGCAGGTCGTGGCGTTCGCCTTCCCATACCGCTTCGTCGGGACCAATCTCTCTTTGGAACTCGATCCAACCCGTGTTCTTATTATATAATACTGCTTCGCTCTCCCTGCGGCGGCCGGTCAGCCAGAAATAGGCAGGGTGCGGCAGGAAAGGGTAGGTCTGGTCGAGGCCACCCGGTTTCTGTACCGGTTCACCTGAGTATACCAGTACGGCTTCGTCGTTAGCCAGTTGTTCGTTCCATCTTGCCTCCAGTTTTTTGCGGCGGGCTTGTATATCGCTTGTAGTAAAGTACATGGTCTTGAATTTAACGGGAGCTAATATAGGATAAATCCCGCTTGGCAATAGTCTGCAGATTGTAGGTATTCTCTATATTAGGGGAAAAGTCCTATGATACGCGCCTTAATACTCTTGTCGATGGTCTTCTGGAGCGCTCACGCTGCCAGCCAGGGCCTTGCAGTTGACAGTTTTTTCGGTGACTACGGCAGGGTGTCTACCGACATTGACCCCGAGACCGGCGACGAGGTGAATTCGGTCGTTTGCCAGCTGGATGGTAAGATCGTCGCAGCAGGGATATCGCTTGTACCAAATTCGGATACACGTGCCGCGCTTGTACGCTATCATCCTAACGGCCGTGTTGATTCAGGCTTTGGAGCTAACGGCAGGGTCCTATTCTTATATGGAAGCAGCGGGATGACGATAGGACATTCGGTAGCTACACAAAAACTTTCTGCATCAGCACCGGAAAATATTATTCTTGCCAGTCACTATCTCGACGGTGCGGTGACTTCGCTAGCCTTGTCACGTTATTTGCCAACCGGCCTGCCTGACATGTCTTTTGGCAACGGAGGAGTGGCTACGCTGTATGATGCCTGGGCATTTAAAGTAGCCACAAATGCCGGCGGGCAATTGCTTGTAGCCGGTCAAAAATTTTTGCCAAAATTGGGATTGTTCCGGTTTACGCAGAACGGGATGCTTGACCCAACGTTTGGTGACAACGGGTATGCGTCGATCCAGAGTACATTTTACGGTTTCTCTGCAGCTATGGCAGTACAAAATGATGGGAGGATACTGATCGGAGGTTTTGTATACGGGCCTTCCATCTCAAAGCAAGATGTGGGACTTGTACGATTTTTACCTGACGGTAAGCCGGACAGCAGTTTTGGCATAAACGGTATCGTGCTCACCTCGCCCGACACCAACGAAGCGGAGCTGAACAGTATAGCTTTACAGGCCGATGGAAAAATTTTGGCAGCCGGCACCTCCGACACGGGAACTGGCCCCCATTTTTTGCTGATCCGGTATTTACCAAACGGTACTGTCGATAGCAGTTTCGGTTTAAACGGCATTGTCCGTACCAATTTCAGCAATAATGAATGCCGGGCCAGCGAGGTATTGGTGCAGAATGACACTAAAATATATGCTGTTGGTTACGCACAACCTGCAAGTCCTAACCAGTCCAAGGTATTTGCGATCGCAAGGTATCATTCAAATGGCACCCTGGATAGTACGTTTGGTGTTTACGGTAAGGATACCTCAAGGGTAGACTACTCATCGGCGGCTTTAGCAGCTACCATCGCCCCTGATCTCAAAGTTATTGCCGCAGGTTGGGGTCTTTCAATAACGTCTACATCTGTCTCCAACAATTTCGGATTGATACGTTATCTGAGCGGACTGGAAGTGGGGGTTGTAGATCTTACCGTATCTGCACCACCGGTTCTGTATCCCAACCCTGTAAAGCAATCGGCTACGCTTTCGTATGAACTCCGGAAAGAGGAAGTGGTAACATTGAGGTTGTTAGATATGTCGGGACGGACGGTTCAGACGTTCTTTAGCTGCAAATTGAGACATGCTGGTCGGCATGAAGACCGTTTGCAGTTTGATAACTCGGTTACCACCGGTGGTTATTTATTGCAACTCGCTGGATCTGGAGGTTCTTATACTATAAAACTTCATGTACATCAGTAGCTTCTTAAACACAGGCGATGCTCCAATGTCTTAATAAGAATTATTTGTTGTATATTTGTAATGGTAAATAGGTCTCCATGAACATTGGTAATTGTCGCGTTCCTAACCTTTTTGCGTACACAGCAGCTTTCATTTCCCGCCTGGCCGGCACCATCCGGTGTAACAAAAAGCATAAGGGGGCGTGGTATGTAAACAAATTGAAACAAATTGACGACGGAACGCAATACCGGTGCTGGTTTTTGTCTGCCGCAGCCAGCAGTTTTGTAACAAAACAGGCTAATCAGCTCAATCGGTTTAATCTGAGGTTCAGACATTGTAGCCGCTCAAAACCGACAACAATCAATAACAAATTCCCGCTGAAAGCCACGTCAGGCAATATTTTAGACGCACAATTATTTTCCTGCATACGAACGGGCCGGAACAATCTCGAAAAATATAATAAGTTGCACCGCCATGTGGAAAAACCCTGTTACATTTTACCTGTAACATCTTACGTTTTGCTTACCTTTGCACAATTTTGTTTTTATGCCTGCTACGCAACCTGTTAATAGTCCCGCCTGGCTACTGTTGGAAGACGGTACCCTTTTCAAAGGAAAATCATTTGGAGCACAAGGAACCAGTGGAGGGGAGATATGTTTCAATACCGGTATGACCGGTTACCAGGAAGTGTTCACAGATCCTTCGTACACTGGCCAGGTGCTGATCATGAACAACGCTTATGTAGGCAACTACGGCGTGAAGAACGAGGACGTGGAAAGCGACTCGGTAAAGATCAGGGGCCTGATATGCAAGAACATATCGCACCGCTACAGCCGAATGACGGCCGATGACGGTCTGGAAGAATACCTGCAGAAGAACAATATTGTAGCCATATACGATGTAGATACCCGTTCGCTGGTGCAACACATCCGCAGCAAAGGCGCGATGAACTGTATCATCAGCACTGAGCTTTCGGACCTGGAAGGACTTAAAGGAGAACTTTCAAAGGTTCCCGATATGGCCGGCCTGGAGCTGAGTTCAGAGATCTCTACTAAAGAACCATATACTGTCGGCAATCCGGATGCTAAGATCCGCATCGCAGTGCTCGACTACGGTGTGAAAAAACACATCCTCGAGTGCATGGTGCAGCGCGGCGCTTACCTGAAAGTATTCCCGGCTAAGACCCCTTACACAACACTCGAAGAGTTCAAACCACACGGCATATTCGTATCAAATGGTCCCGGCGACCCTGCATCAATGGACTATGCGGTGAAGACCGTAAAAGACGTTTTGGCAGCCGGCAAGCCGATGTTCGGTATCTGCCTTGGTCACCAGTTACTGGCCCGCGCCAACGATATCCCGACCTTCAAAATGCACCATGGCCACCGCGGTCTCAACCACCCGGTGAAGAACCTGGTAACCGGCAAATCGGAGATCACTACCCAGAACCACGGTTTTGGCGTTGACCCCGAAGCGGCGAAAAGTGCAGACCATATCGAGATCACCCACGTGAACCTGAACGACGGTTCGATAGAGGGTATCAGGGTGAAAGGTAAGCCTGCTTTCTCGGTACAATACCACCCGGAAAGCACACCCGGTCCGCACGATTCGCGTTACCTGTTCGACGATTTCATCAAGCTGATCGAAGAGAATATTTAAATTGAAGTGACACTTTAGGTGTGACTATTAAAGAAGTATATTGTAGCTATTTCAAATCCTTATTTAAAGTAGAACTTTAAGCGATGAAGAAAGAAAAGATCCTGATCATGGGTGCCGGCGGACAGATAGGTGTGGAGCTGGCAATGGCCCTGAGGAAGCTTTATGGAACCGATAATGTTATAGCTACAGATATACGTGAGGCGCACCCGCTGTTGGACGGCGCAGGACCGTATTATATACTCGATGCAATGGATGCGAACTCCACGCTCGACATCATCAAAAAAGAAGGTATTACCCAAATATACCTGCTGGCAGCACTGCTGTCGGCCACCGGTGAGAAGAACCCGAAGGGCGCCTGGGACATCAACATGCGTAGCCTGCTGCAGGTGCTCGACCTCGGTGTTGAACAGAAATTGACCAAGATCTACTGGCCTAGCTCGATAGCTGTTTTTGGTCCTACAACGCCAAAAAGTCAGACGCCACAGAAGACGGTTGTGGAACCAAGAACTGTGTACGGCGTCAGCAAATATGCCGGCGAGCTGTGGTGCCAATACTATAACCAACGCTGGGGGCTGGACGTGAGAAGCATCCGTTACCCGGGTCTCATTAGCTGGAAATCTGAACCGGGCGGCGGCACTACCGACTACGCAGTGGATATTTACCACAAAGCGCTCGAAGAAGGAAAGTATACCTGCTTCCTGTCTGAGGACACTTACCTACCGATGATGTATATGGACGACGCCATCCGCGGAACCATAGAGCTGATGGAAGCGCCGGTAGAAATGATGAAATCGCGCATGGCCTACAACCTTTCGGCTATGAGCTTTTCTCCTAAAGAAATAGCAGCTTCGATACAAAAGCACATCCCTGACTTTACGATAGACTATGCACCCGACTTCCGCCAGGCAATAGCCGACGGCTGGCCGCAGAGCATAGACGATACTGCTGCCCGCGAAGACTGGGGCTGGAAGCATGAATACGATCTGGATAAGATGACCGCGGACATGCTGAAGCACCTAAAAGAGAAAAAGCAGCCGGTTTAATCAATACTCCCGCCATGAACGCCTCCAAAAAGAAACTCGTGGTACTGTCGGGCGCCGGTGTAAGCGCCGAAAGTGGACTAAGAACCTTCCGCGACAGCGATGGACTTTGGGAAGGATATAATATTGAAGACGTAGCCACGCCACGAGCCTGGCGCCGTGACCCGCAGCTGGTTCTGGATTTCTATAATATGCGCCGTGCCAATGTATTGGAGGCGCAACCTAATGCGGCACATAAAGTGCTGGCGGAGCTGGAAGAACATTTCGACGTACACATCGTTACCCAAAACATAGACGACCTGCACGAACGTGCCGGCTCAACCAACGTACTGCACCTGCATGGCGAGATCTTCAAAATGCGTAGCGAGCATGATGAGTCGCTTGTTTATCCCATTCGCGAAGACATAAACCTTGGTGATGTTGCCGAAGACGGAGCGCAGCTTAGACCCAATATAGTCTGGTTTGAAGAACCGGTGCCGATGATCGAGCGTGCCATTCCCATTATGCACCAGGCAGACGTCTTTGTCCTTGTGGGTACATCACTGGTGGTATATCCTGCAGCGGGGCTCGTAGACTACGTTCGACCGGAGGTGAACAAGTACATATTGGATAAGAACATTCCACCGGTCAGCAGGTACCACAATGTGATAGCTATTGAAAAGCCCGCTACTGAAGGTGCTGCCGAGCTGAAAAAAATCTTGCTCGAAGGCCTGTAGCGCTTTTCTCACCACCCGCCAGCTTTCTACCAAATAGGTACATCAGTGCGGGCATCAGCTGGTGCATCAGCCTGCTTTGGGAGGTGGACAGGTGCCATTCAAGATCGTTAGTGGTAATAACGTACACCATCATATAAGCAGCGAGGCACGCAAGCACCATAAGTATCTGCTTATCGGGTGTCTTCCTTCTCCACAGGCACAACAGCAGGTAAACGACAACAGCCCATTTAAGCTCTTTGAAATGTTTAAGGTTGCCGGTAAAGAACCTGCCCACTATCTCGTAGCGTTCCGGCTGCAGGAGGTAGGCATATACCGAGCTGTTGTGTTGTTGTACCAGGTCGTTTGGTGGAGCGTATAGCCCTTTAAAAAGTGCCCACACACCAATTGGCACCGCAAGACCTGCCAATGTGAACTTGAACTTATACTGTCCAAACAGTTCTGGCAAATGAAACAGTACGAATATAACGGCAAGTATCACGCCCTCGTTCTTCGTCCACACGCAAAGTCCGAGGAAAGCTGAAGACAATACCAACATGCGCTTATCCTCTTTGTGGTGATTGATGCAGGCCAGCGCACAGAGGAAGTAGAAAGCCAGCAGGGTGTCGGCCAGCTGGTAGGTTCCCTGCATCAGGTAAAATTCATT
>JAJNBR010000187.1 GCA_021156265.1 Flavipsychrobacter sp. | reverse complement strand
CTTACCGCCGCCTGTTGTTCGACAGGTTATTCAAACACCTCGAAGGTCAGTTCAGCCTTGCTGAGCAGGAAGTGACTGAAGAAGAATTCTTCAAACTGCCTGATGCACACGCTGCGCACCACCATCATCACTAGACTGTCTTCTCTAAAACAAAAAGCCACCTCCGGGTGGCTTTTTGTTTTACAATATGTTGCGTATACGATAAAGGACTTAAAAGACGCTGTCTGCTATTTTCTTTTAAAATTGAATTCCTCCACGGCATCCTTGCCCTTCTGTTTTCCCTCCACGCGGGCGTACAAAGTATTGTCGGTTGGCTTCCTGTAGGTGATTCGTTGCGGAAAATCATGTTCCGGGTTTTCGAACACTATTTCTTCATCTGTAAATGTCTTTTCCTTAAACAGCACCGGTTTGCCATTGTTTTGGGAAGCAATAGTAGGCATATACCAAATCACACCGTCACGCTGCTCTACCCGCAATTGTTCTGTGAACAATACTTCGCCGTTCCGTGCTATTAACACACCTTCGCCGGAATAAGAAGTATCGGTTTCTTTCTGCCATTTTTCGGTAAACACCCCCTCGGGCATTTCGGCCTGCCATTCTCCCAGCATCCAGCCCAGCCTGCTGAGACGCGACGGTGGAACAACTTCAGCAGTATTTGTGGCTTCGCTGTGTGTAGGTGTGTCAGAACAGCCGGTCAGCAGAGCGGCTGTGGTGATAACGATCAATAAGTGTTTCATGTTATTCATTGATTTCAAAGCCGGTACCTCCGGCCCCGTATTTAACACTGAAATTAACACAAACCCGCCAACCGTTGGTATAGTTTTTACTTCTCATTGGCGGACAAATGAATGTAAGTTATGGGTGTGTTAGCATGGATTGTTTTTGGATTGATCGCAGGGCTTATTGCAAAAGCAATGCATCCGGGTAAGGACCCCGGAGGATGGATTCTCACAATTATCATCGGTATTATTGGTGCAGTACTGGGCGGCTGGGTAGGCACGGCAGTAGGCTGGGGCGACGTGGATGGATTTAACTTCCGCAGCTTCCTGCTGGCAATTGGCGGTTCCGTATTGTTGCTGGCCATTTACAGGATGTTCAGCAAGCGACGCACGATAGATAGTTGACAGCTATGAATAATAGCGAATAAGATGGGGCAACACGGTTAGTTGCCCCATCGCCGTTTTTAGCTTTGCTGGCACACATTTTTCATCATCCGTATCATGCATATAGACAGGATCATAGAACAAACGCGCGACATTGTAAAAACGCATTACGAAGGCATGAAAAGCATGTCCATGGAAGAAAGCGATCCCGCCATGCTCAAAGACCAGCTGTTTGAAAAGCTACAGGCTTTTTTGCCCGACATGAAAAAGGAGGACATGTCGGAGCTGTATCGCGAGTTGGAAACAAGCGGCGACATTATGCTCATCACCAACGACACGGTGACGTTCTCGAAAGATTTTATCGGGGAATAATTACACCCTTGCGCGCCACGGCAATTCCTCAGCGCCATTGATGTGCGTGATATAACGTGCCAGCACAAAAAGAAAATCCGACAAGCGGTTCAGGTATTGTATGATCAGCTCGGGCATTACTTCTTCATCCAGCTGCATCTGCACACATATGCGCTCTGCCCTGCGGCAAATGCAACGCGCCACATGACAGGTTGATGCCGCAAGTTGCCCGCCGGGAATGATGAATGAACGCATTTCCGGCAGCACTTCATTCATCTCGTCGATGCGTTGCTCCAGCCAGGTCACATCTTCCGCATGCACATCGGGCAATTTCATCTTCACTTCCTTATCGGGATTGGTAGCCAGTACAGAACCAACCGTGAATAACCTATCCTGTATCTCGCGCAGCCAGCCGTTTATTTTCTCATTGCCCGCAGTATCATTCACCATACCGAGGTAGGAGTTCAGTTCATCTACTGTACCGTAGGCCTCTATGCGTATATGGCTCTTGGGCACACGTACGCCGCCTATAAGACTGGTACTGCCTTTGTCGCCTGTTTTAGTGTATATCTTGAATGCCATGTTTAACGTTTAACTGTTTGCCGCTACTGCCTTCCGCTTATCACTCTCCACCACGCCATCCCTTATCCTCACTATGCGGTGTGTATAGTTGGCTATATCTTCTTCATGTGTTACCAGCACTACAGTGTTGCCACCTGCCTGTATCTGCCCGAACAGTTCCATGATCTCTACCGATGTCTTCGAATCCAGGTTTCCCGTGGGCTCGTCAGCGAGTATCAGCGATGGGTTGTTGATGAGCGCCCGGGCAATAGCCACGCGCTGGCTCTGCCCGCCCGATAGCTCATTGGGTTTGTGGTGTGCGCGGTCTGCCAGTCCTACCTTATTCAGCATCTCCCTTGCCCGCTCTTCGCGTTCTTTTTTGCCAACGCCTGCGTATATCAGGGGTAGCGCTACGTTCTCCCATGCGGTCAGTCTTGGCAGCAGGTTGAACTGCTGGAACACGAAGCCTATCTCGTTGTTGCGTGCATCCGCCAGCTCATCATCGTCCATCTTGCTCACATCCTTGCCATTCAGCACATATTGGCCGGCAGTAGTTGTATCCAGGCAGCCTATAATGTTCATGAGTGTCGACTTGCCCGAGCCCGAAGGGCCCATCAGCGCCACATATTCGTTCTCACTGATCAGCAGGTCGATGCCTTTGAGTACGGGCAACTCCTGCCGCCCAAGGAAATAGCTCTTCTTGATACCGTCCAGGCGGATGATCTCTTTCATTTCGGTTTTAAGGTACAATTCCACGCACCGTTTTCAAAAATACAGATAATTTTACCGCCACTGTTTTCTATGGTCCGCTTCCCGAATTGCAAGATCAATCTTGGCCTGTACATCACCAACCGCCGTGCCGATGGTTACCACGACCTCGAAACCGTATTCTATCCCGTGCCGTTTCGCGATGCCCTGGAAGTAGTGCCGGCAAAGGGCAAGGCATCGCTCCAACTCAGTGGCCGCACCGTAGCAGGCGATAGCAGCAACAACCTGGTGTGGAAAGCATATGAGATGCTGAAAAAGAAATTCCCGGAGCATTTGCCGGAATTGGATATCTACCTGCACAAAGCCATACCTATGGGCGCCGGACTCGGCGGGGGTTCTGCCGATGGCGCTTTCATGCTGCAACTGCTCAACGATCATTTCAAATTGGGCATACATACTGCGCAGCTGGCAGATATGGCTCTGCAATTAGGTAGCGATTGCCCCTTCTTTATTTACAACAGCCCGCAGTTTGCTAAAGGCCGCGGTGAGCAGATGACACCGGTTGATCTCGACCTGTCTGGCTTTAGCATACTCCTCATCTGTCCATCCGTTCATATCTCAACAGGCAAGGCCTTCCAGATGATCACACCCAAACCCGCACCCTTCGACCTGAAAGAACTGGATAAGCTGCACGTACTGGAATGGAAAGACAACATCACTAACGATTTTGAAGCGCCCATCTTTCAGCAGCATCCTGGGCTGGCCGCCATCAAGCAACAACTGTATACCGGTGGCGCTGTTTACGCCTCTATGAGCGGCAGCGGGAGCACCATTTTCGGTTTGTTCCCTAAGGGTAGGAAGACGGGAATTGAAACCCCGCTGGAGTACGAAAGCTTTTACATGGAATAGCCCCAAAAAGAAATAGCCGCTATCAAAAAAGATAACGGCTATTTTTTATTCAAGCTAGTCCATTAGTGCTGTTGTATAAACACCTTCGATCTGTAAACTTCTTTACCGTCTACGATCTGGAGCATGTAGATGCCTTTGATCGCGTTATCGAGATGCAGATTCAGGAACTGGCCTCCCTGGGCAGACTGGCTGATGATAACCTT
Organism: Flavipsychrobacter sp.; assembly: GCA_021156265.1. GTDB lineage: Bacteria > Bacteroidota > Bacteroidia > Chitinophagales > Chitinophagaceae > Polluticoccus. The sequence goes on along the minus strand of JAJNBR010000187.1, from coordinate 2,216 downwards.
ACCGGTCAGATCCATCAGGGTCAGTTGTGCAGTTGTCGTCACTTCCTCAGGCACGGCTACCATGAAATCTCCCGTGTTCGGGTTCGGGTAAACATGGAGCATATTACCCTGCATGAGCGGGCTCATCTTCGGCGAAGTGCTGTCACAAGCGCCCAGTGAGCAACCATGTGCCAGGTGGGCAGATATAGCATTCGTATCTATGCAGATCGTTTTGCCTTTATGACAGATGTACACTTTGTGTGAACCGCAGCCTATCATCGTGGTGGTATCTACAACAATGGTTACTGTGTCAGTCACAAAGCACTGATTAATCGTATCCGAGATAGTCACTACATAGGTGGTAGTAGAATCGGGCGACACGATAACAGTTGGCGATGTAGAATCTATCAGTACGGTATCTGCAAACCAATTGATCACATAACCGCTGTTGCTGTCTACATCGATAGACAAGGTAGCGCTCTGCGGACCGAAGCTGGTAAACAGTGTTGGCTGTCCGTTGATGATAATGGACGACGGGTTAACCGTAATGCTGCCGTCAAGAGAATCAACTGTAAAAGAATCGGTCACCGTACAATTGTTCGTATCCGTTACGGTAACGGTATAAGTGCCTACCGGCAGGTTAAAGAGGTCTTCTGTGGTATCGCCGGTGCTCCACATGATGGTGAAAGGCGTATCTACGCTGTTTAAAATAGTCAGGTTGATCATACCGCTGTCGCAGATCACGTCGGTTACCAGGGCCGACAAGGCCAGGTTGCAAGAATCTGCCGGACTGTTGGTCGTATCCATCACGAAGATGAATATGGTGCGCGAAGCGTTGAGCAGGCCGGAACTGTTGTCAGTCAGCGTATAGGTAACGCTGTGCAGCCCGGTGTCAGCCAGTAGTGGCGTCCAGCTGAACATGGATCCGATGGTCGATCCTCCATTCGACATGTGTTTCGTGAGGGGCAGTGCGGGCGTCATAGCAGACAAGCCAGGCAACAGCGTCGATGTCAGCGTTACGGAATCGCCCGGTTGCGGATTACCTTTTGTCTGTTTAATGTCCACATCCTTCCCTAATACCTGGAAACTCAGGTTTTGACCCACCGGTACCACCAGGGTATCATTGTTAGGTGGAGTTGGTCCCAGGAACTGGGGTGCGTGTTGATTTTTCCCTGCCGCCTCGTGGGCAAACATGGTAAAGCACAAAGCGGTCAGCGAAAAAAACGCCGCTTTGTAAACTGGTGAAAATGCTCTCATATCCCTTACATTTTTGGTGAATAATCACCCAATTTAACTAAGAATTAATCCCGGCACCCCATTCATAACTCCATATTTTACAATACAATTCGTACAACCCGCAGTTTCAAGGTGTAACGAACGCATTGATTTTCAGAGCATACGTAAAAATACAACAAGCTGTTGTGAGGCTGACATGTTGCAAAACAGAAATAGCCGCCGTCATCAGACAGCGGCTATTCTATATTTTTACGCCATAGAAGGCGGGGATAACTATTTTACAGAAGCAATAAGCGCTTTGAAAGCTTCCGGCTCGTTCATAGCCATATCAGCCAGTACCTTACGATTCAGGTCGATATTTTTAGCAGTCAGTTTGCCCATGAACTGTGAGTAGCTGATACCTTCTTCGCGGCAGCCGGCGTTGATACGTGTGATCCACAGAGCGCGGTAGTCACGCTTCTTAACTTTACGACCTACATATTTGTAACCAAGGCCTTTCTCAAGTACGTTCTTGGCGACTGTATAGACGTTTTTACGTTTACCGTAGAAGCCTTTGGCTTGTTTCAGTATTTTCTTTCTTCTTGCGCGTGATGCAACGGCATTAACCGAACGTGGCATATTTCTTAGTTTTTTGACCCCGACTCACCCTGAGGGAGTTTGAGGTGGTATATAATTTACACTTTCTTTTTCCTGCCCTTTTCTGGGGCGGATCATTTTATCTTAACCTTTCAGACCCAGCATGCGTTTAACCAGGTTCTCGTTCGCAGTATGTACGAACGCTGCCTGACGCAGGTGGCGCTTACGTGTTTTCGATTTTTTAGTCAGCAGGTGGCTCTTAAAAGCCTTGTACCTGCGGATCTTGCCCGTACCGGTTACTTTAAATGTCTTTTTAGCACGGGAGTGAGTCTTCACCTTTGGCATGGTCTCAAATTTGGGATGGCAAAGGTAACATTATTTTAAATTCCTCCAAAATAATATTGGCTTTTAATGGTTTCGGCGGG
>JAJNBR010000186.1 GCA_021156265.1 Flavipsychrobacter sp. | reverse complement strand
GCCTAACGGCCTGATAAGCATACTGTATAATAATAAAAGCTATACAGCTATGATCGAGGATGTGGACACCAGGAAGAAAGAACTGTCGGTGCGCGTGAATGGCCAGATGTACAAAATAGCTGTAAAAGAACCGATAGACCAGCTGCTAACCAGTATGGGCATGGACCTGAAGGCCATGCAAAAGATAGAACCTGTAAAAGCACCCATGCCGGGCATGATTCTGAAAGTACTGGTAACACCCGGCCAGCAGATCAACAAAGGCGACGGACTCCTGGTGCTTGAAGCAATGAAAATGGAGAACGTGCTCAAGGCCAGCGGACCAGCCACTGTTAAATCGATACGGGTAGATGAACGCACAGCGGTTGAAAAGGGCGCTGTATTAATCGAACTGGAATAATTTCTTGCCGATGCTGAGACACCTCGCACTGATCATTTGCAGTTTATGCTTTACTGCCGTAAATGCCCAGCATTTTTCGTACGTATACATACAGGGAGACAAGGAAACCCCGTTCTATGTAAAATATGAAAACGAGATGCTGCCGCGTTTTGGCAAGAATTACTACATCATCTCGGAACTGGCACCGGGACCCATGAATATTGAGGTCCTGTTTCAGCAAAACGTTTACCCCTCCCAGAAGTTTACTATCAATGTACCGGAAAATGGATTTCGTGGGTTTCTGCTGACCAAAAAAGGGGCCGACTTTTCGCTTTATGATATTCACCGGCAGTTTTACATTGCCGAAGGGAACAAAGCCGCGGATGATAATTACAAGGCCCACATGGTAGGTACACCTACCGTACCGGTTGACGATATTACTCAGACATCTTCTGAACCCCGCCCGACGGCCGTCAATAAACCGGCTCCTACTACCAAGCCTAAATCAAAGCCGGTGGCAGTAGTAAAGCCCCCGAAAACCTCAACGCCGAAACCAACAAAAACCGTTGCAAAAATTCCCGCAACGAAACCGGCTAAAGGCAGCCCTGCAAATAACGACCCTGTGTTTATAGACAATGTGGAACTGAAAAGCGAGCGTTCGGGCAACACAGTTCCGGCGGGCGGCGTGGTCAAAAACAAGCTTGCGATAGTCAATAGCGACTGCCCGACAGCCATGAGCAACGAGGCATTTGACCGCCTCTACCAAAAAGCTGTCACCCGCTCAACGACAGGCAAGCTTAAATACCTTCTTGAAAAAATAGATGGCAATTGTTTCACCTCAAACCAGGTGCGGCAGTTGACACAGATATTACCAGGCGATAACGAACGATATACCTACATGAAAAAGATATATCCACGTGTCACCGACCAGTCCGCTTTTCAAAGGCTGGAAAATTTATTAACCACTGAAGAATGGAAGGGCTATTTCCGTTCTATGCTTCAACCACAATAGTTATGAAAAAACTGTTATTACTCGTTCCCATCGTAGTCATTTTTGCGGCTTGCAAAGACAAAAAGGAAGAAAAGATCACAAAGAAATGGCAGGCCGTAGCACTGGAAAGCCCGACAATGGACCAGATGATCGCCGACCAGGCCGCTTTTCTCGATACTTTTGGTAAGAATACAACTCCGAAACAAAATGACTCTTTGTACGGAACGCAAAACGTCGATAGCATGCGCGAATCATTGCGGCTGCAGTTGAATGACTTCAAATCCATGCAGGAGCATTCTGTTAAAAATACCTGGTTCCATTTCATGAAGGACGGCAAAGCAATGATGAACTTTAGCGGCCAGCCGGACTCAACCAACTGGTATTTTGATGAAGAAGGTGCGCTGATACTGGACGAGATGAAAATGAAGGGCACCGGCAATAAGATAAAGATGGATGTGGTGCAGTTGGAAGACACCGTTTTAAAGCTTCGCTTTACTGAAAACGGGATGACGAGTACCGTGACGTTTCACCCTACTGAAAAGTAAACTTCAATTACTATCTTTACCGCCGTTTAAACGGCTTTAAAATATCATTTAATATAATTTATGCGTACAATACCATTCAGGCAGGCATTACGTGAAGCAATGGAAGAAGAGATGCGCCGCGACCCGAGCGTCTTTTTGATGGGCGAAGAAGTAGCACAATATAACGGTGCCTACAAAGTAAGCCAGGGTATGCTGGATGAATTCGGCCCGAACAGGGTGATCGATACACCAATTGCAGAACTGGGTTTTGCGGCTATTGGTGTTGGCGCGGCGTCTAATGGCACCCGTCCTATCATCGAGTTTATGACCTGGAACTTTGCCGTACTGGCACTGGACCAGATCCTGAACCACGCAGCTAAAATGCGCTCCATGAGCGGTGGACAGTTTGGCTGTCCTATCGTATTCCGCGGCCCTAACGGCTCTGCGGGCCAGTTGGGCGCTCAGCACTCGCAAGCTTTTGAAAGCTGGTTTGCTAACATCCCCGGTATTAAAGTGATCTCGGTTTCCAACCCATATGATGCCAAAGGTCTGCTGAAATCAGCTATCCGTGATGAAAACCCGGTTGTGTTCATGGAAAGCGAGGTGATGTATGGCGACGTTGGCGAGGTACCTGAAGAAGAATACCTGATCCCAATAGGCAAAGCAGATATAAAACGCCAGGGAACTGACGTGACTATCGTTTCTTTCAACAAAATGATGAAAGTAGCGCTGGGCGCGGCCGAAGAACTATCGAAAGAAGGTATCGAGGCTGAAGTTATCGACCTGCGCACTATTCGCCCGCTGGATTGGCAAACCATAATGGAATCAGTTAAGAAAACAAACAGGCTGGTGATCGTTGAAGAGCAATGGCCATTCAGCAGCGTATCTTCCGAGATCAGCTACCGGATACAAAAAGAGGCCTTCGATTACCTCGATGCGCCTATCCGCCGCATAACATCGGCTGATACGAACATGCACTATGCACCAAACCTGGTTGCGTTGCACCTGCCCGATGTAGCACGTACAGTAAAACTGGTTAAAGAGGTGATGTACATGGTAAAATAAATTCCTTCTAATAGATATCAACAGCCCCTGCAAAGGGGCTATTTTTTTATTGTGTATTAGCCTATTTTTACCGTCCATGACTGTCAACAAGATCGAAACGAAAGCTATCATCATCGGCGCAGGCCCAGCCGGCGCAGGAACCTCCATATACTTGACACAGGCCGGCATTCCGCACGTCATCATCGAAAAAGAGACTTTCCCACGTGATAAGGTTTGCGGCGATGCCTGTAGTGGAAAAACCGCGTTTGTACTACGCAAAGCTAATCCCGCATGGCTGCAGGAGATTTTTGACAAAGAACAGGACTACACGCCCAGCCACGGTATCATATTCGTGGCACCCAATGGGAAAGCGTTGAACATTCCATATAACCCCAACAGGCAACCGGACGAACAGGCACCGGGATTTACCACACCACGGCTAACTTTTGACAACTATCTGTTTGAAAAGCTACCCTCTTCGCACGCTACCATTTACCAGCAATCAACTGTTAAGTCCATCAATAAAACGGCCGACAAGGTAACCGTTGTCTTCGCCAAAGGCAATGAAACCTACGAAGTAACCGCGCCACTTATTGTGGGTGCCGACGGTGATAAAGGTATTGTGCGTAAGCAATTTCTTAACGACAACTCTAACGCCAAGGCGTACGCCGTGGGATTACGTGCGTATTATGAGGGCGTAACGGGACTCGATAAAAACAACTTTATCGAGCTGCACTTTCTACCGGAGATGTTGCCGGGCTACTTCTGGATTTTCCCGCTTCCCAATGGTATGACCAATGTTGGTGTCGGGATTCTTTCAGACCGTATCCGTGAAAAAAAGATCAACCTGCGCGAGCAGATGTTGAGCGCTATCAAAAACAATCCGAATATCAATCACCGTTTTGCCAATGCTAAGCTTGTTGATAAAATACAAGGCTGGGGCCTGCCTATGAGTATGAGCCAGTCACCTATCTCGGGAGACAACTTCCTGCTGACGGGAGATGCCGCCAGCCTCATCGATCCATTTAGCGGGGAAGGCATTGGCAACGCGTTGTACAGCGGTATGCTAGCCGCGTACGCTATCGAAAAATCTTTGCAGGCCGGATGTTACGACCGTGCTTTCATTAAAGAAGCTTATGACGATGTGTTGTATAAACGCCTCGGCGATGAACTAAAAATAAGCGCTACGTTGCAACGCCTATGCCGCTATCCATGGCTGTTCAATTTTGTGGTAAACAAGGCGAATAAAAGCCCATCACTTAGCAAAACAATTAGCTGTATGTTCACAGATATGGATCTGCGCGAACAACTCAGGAAGCCATCGTTCTATGCTAAAATTTTGCTGAACAGGTAGCTACAGGTAAACGATCTTATAGCTAAATACTTTATTGGCAAACTCGATGCGCATCAGGTAAACACCAGAATTGAAATGCGTCGTTTGAATCGTCGATTGGTTAAAGGACTCCTGTGCTGTCACCGATCCGCGAAAAACGTTCCTGCCTATAATGTCTGTCATAGTTATTTGCATCTCCGTACCTGCACCTGCAGCCCATACGATATTGATCTTGCCATCGTAGGTTGGATTAGGACCGATACTAACTAACGTGTTGGCTGGCACCAGCATCCTGTCGAATACCTCAACATCATCTATTGCTATTCCTTCCCGGGTTGAAGCCGGGTCTGACATCAGGACAAACCTCAGGCGCATGATATTATTACCCTTGGGTAATGGCGAAGATACTTCATGCCATTGCGTGAAATCCTCTACGGTCCAAATCTTGTAAGTCGTGTCATTGTACCAATTGATACCTTTTTTCTGATCTTCCAGGCGAATCCAGTTTGCGCCGTCAATACTATATTCCACATAGCCGGCATCACACAATATCATTCCACAATTCTCAATATCCATTGCTGCCCTGAAGCGTAGCGTTGGGTTGGACATTCCTGTAAGGTCAAAGCAAGGTGAATTGAGGAATGACCATTCGAAATCATTATAGTTTCCATCCAGGTTCGTCTTCCATGCTTTGATACCACTGGCCGCTTTGTTAATGTTAGGCGACTGGGGTATCCCATACTCCCACGAATTATTCTGACCCTCACTATACCAAGCGCCATCACCAGATTCAAAATTTTCTAAATATGGATATTGACCGATCAGCGGCTGGTGGTGTACAGTATAGCTTAATATTGAATCGTTCTTACGGTAGCTATCGCCTTGTGCATTTACCCATATTTGCAAATTATGAGCACCTGGCCGACTTAGATCCAACGGGGTTTTAAAGAAATAGTCCAGCGTTGTTTTTCCCGCAATAGTGGACAATGTCTCAGTCGTAACGGAACCATCGTCAAGGCGGTAATTCAGTTCAACTGCGTTAAGCGTTTGGTTCGCGCTGTTTCGTATCCGAATCACAAGCGGTGTATTGCTGCCCAAACCGCAAACTGAATTACCGGGGCTCACTACTGCGAGCAGTTGCAGATCATTTTGAACGGTATACAATCTTACATCATCAAAGGTCATTCCATTACCATAGGAGCGTGCTGCGATCACGGAACTATCATGCTGCCCTACCCGCACCTGGAAACTCGTGGAAAAATTCTGTCCCAGGTGTTGCAGACCATCAGTGATCGAAAGGCTACCCGTATTGAGCACTTTACCTGTACTATCGGGATTGAACATGTAAATGCTTTGCCAGGGTTGCGCATCATTACCGCGAACCCATATTTCGTTACCCTCGCGGAACTTCGGCCGACCATGTAGCAGGTAATCAAACTCAATACGCACCTCGTCCACCGAGGCATTATAGCTGAGGAGGTTGAACGTGCCAATAAAATCATTTTGGTTATCGGGCGTAGCCTTGTATGCATCAAGGCTTATTGAACGTTCGCCTTTGATAGTGATACCTGTATTAACGAAGCTCCTGAACCTACCTGTATCTGTATTGTTCAGGTAATCCCACCTATCTGAAACACCGGTAAAGTCTATTGTACTCTGTAGTATGGGAAGGCTTTCAAAATCTTCAATAAAGGTGCCGGCAAGCGAAACCGGATCATTGCGTAGCTGCCGAACTGCTTTCGAGCTCTATTTGCATATTGCTATTGGCTGCGATTGGCGTAGTAAAATCTTTCTGTTGCCATGGCCCGCCGTTAATACTATATGACAGCCTGTAGTTGCTTGTGGCTACATCATCCAGGTTACGCACAAGCACTGAAATAGTTTCGTTGCTCTTTAATTCTGTACTGGTAAACATTCTCCCCGTATTAGGACTAGCGATTCGCTCCAGCATGAGGTCATTATCGGAAATACTGCCACTGCAATTACCTGTATTAGGTTGACGCTTCACGGCTATACTCCGGTAACCGATCAGTCCATCGATGATAGGACTAACAGCCACATAGTAAATGCTATCCAGAGAAAGACCTGTTAAATCGTAAGTAGTCGACGAAGTGGTACCGATTTCCTGCATCACCGGACCCACTTTTCTAAACATCCTATACCCGGAGGCATTGGCGATACCACTCCATTTCAGCCGGATATAGCCCGGGCATTGCACAGCGTCGAGTTCAGCCACGGGCTGGATGTTCACAATAAAGTTGCCGGTTGTTGACGATTGTCCTGTATTGTTCCTTGTAAGCCGCATCTGGCATTTTCCTGAACTGATCGAGGATGAGACACTCCAAACATAATACCGTTGTTCCGCCGGTATGTTATTGTCAATAGTCGTCCAGCTACTACCACTATTGTCTGAAAATTCAAGCGTAAAGCCATTATTGTTATCGCTGGCGTCCCAATAAATGCGCAGCGAATCGTTTGCTCTAACTGTTGCTCCGGTGGTAGGATATGTCAAAGCAACGCCTATCGGCACGAAATCATAGGCAATCACATATTCCTGGCTACCGGTTGGAACATCAAAGCCTTTTACGTTTACCGTATATGTACCCGCAGACGGATTATTAATGGTTACCTGCTCCACGTTATTTAATCGATCCAAGCCTTCAACAGCGTTGTTTAAGATATTAGCAGGTGTGGGATCCAGAATCAACGGTCGGTGCAAAACGCTATTAGGTTCTGTAACTTCCAGGTCCAGATCGTTCACCAACTGCTTTGAGGAAGCAGGATTGCCGGGTGCATCATGCCAGCACAGCATCACTTTTAGCTGCGCAGTATTAGGCGGTACTGATATAGTCAACGACTGCTGCCCGCCTTGCACAATATTGCCCAAATTGAAGCGATTGTTATTCATTATCTGCAACGAGCGGCCAATGTTCATAAATCCAAAACCAAAACGGTAGTCAGGACCGGGATTACCGATATCTGTTGTACCATTTAGCAGGATTGTTTTTAGAATGACAGCCGGGGGATTGCCATTTCCAAACAACTGACGATACCTTTCCGTAAGTAGCCCAAGTGCGCCCGCTACATTTGGACAAGCCATGCTCGTGCCGCCTGACGTAAGGTATTCCTCACTGCGCGTAGTTGATGTCACATCAACACCTACAGCTGCAATCTCCGGTTTTAATCTGCCATCCTTTATCGGCCCCCTTCCACCGTCTATTGCATTTACATATCGCTTATTTGTGCTGGTCACGACAATATTGTTCTTTGCCGGTTGATAACCACCGTTTACAGTGGCAAACCCTGAGGGAAAGGGAGTACAATTCAGGTACCCATCGTTACCGGCGGCAAATACATGTAGTACATCTTTGTGCTTCAAAGCCATTTTATCCACGGCCAGCGAATTAATGTCGTAGGTACCTGCATACTTACAATTGCCGATCACAGCAGCATACGAATTATTGGTGATCGTCATGTTATGCGCCTGCCTCATGGCGGTGGTTTGTTCCCATACCTGGCTATACAGGTGATCTACCAACGTTGCCTTAGGCGCAAAGCCTTCACCTTTAGGATCCATTATCCCGGCGCCGCCAACAATACCATTGATGTGGACACCGTGGTTGGCATATGGACTGGGAGCATAGTTGATGATACGGTCTCTTAGATCAATATGTGTAATACCGGATGTGTTGTCGCCAACACCTATCGTAACGCCAGCCCCGGTAAGCCCATAGCCACCAAAACCCGTGGAAAGAGACGCAAGGTTCGCCTTGGTAGCTGTTTTTGATTCATAATTGAGCGGAATATTTTCGGCAGCAGGACTGATATACTCAACATTATACCAGGCAGCCAATTGCTTTAGTTTAGTACCGGGAATAGTTACCTTACCGAAATGTCAATAACAGCGTTTACATTCAATTTCGCCAGCAAAGCTTCTGAAAGCTTCCACTCGGGTTTGATCTCGGTTATAAATTCGAGCTGTTCTTCTAATTCCAGCGACGCTGCCGGAAGTAATACTGCCGTGTAGAAATCGCCCTGAACCCGATCAACTACATTAAGGAGCGTCAAAACATTACTCTTATTAACCAAAGCGGGCTGCTTTATCCTGAATTTTACAAGAACCTGCAATGTCTTTTTGGACGGATTACGATTATATGCGGCCTGCCATTCAGTAGCATTCCGGGTAACCGGTATGTTAACGCCATTGTATACAACCACATCGTCCGGCGTCTGGGCAACGCTCACAGTTACGGAAAAAAGCAATAATGCAAGGAGAGCTGGAATAAGACGTTGAAAAAGACACCATTTCATAATTACTACAAGTTACTACATTCAGGTAATTCCCGATGGCATATCCATACAATACTTCAGCTCAACAATTACATCGTTTTTCATTATATTTAACGCTCGATTAAAACGCATCCTAAACAACATTGACACTATTATGGCCAGACTTTTACTCTCCATCTTATCGTGCTTGTGCTTCCTGTCGCTTAAAGCCCAGCCAACAGCGAGGGCACAGTTTGTCAACAACACCGCTGACAATGCTCTGACCAACGGCATCGACGTTTATATAGATGGCAACCTCGCTATTAACGACCTTGATTATAGATCA
>JAJNBR010000009.1 GCA_021156265.1 Flavipsychrobacter sp. | reverse complement strand
GTATAGTTCCCTATAAAAAAGAGCGGCTGAAATTTCAGCCGCTTTTCGTCTCTTACCACTTATATACTATTTCTTCTTATCGGCCATGCGTCTCTGCTCAGCAATGGCCATATCACGATGTTCGCGGAGGATAGGCAGGGTACGATCGACAATGGCCTTCAGCTCCTCGTTTCGCACGTAGCCTTGTGCCATCTCGAAGCGGGAGATCATTTTCCGGTGCATGTCTGCCACCTCATCAGCCCATTCTTCATCCCAGGCCCGGCTTGTCTTTGCATTGATCGACTTTTTACCGGGCTGGTCTATTTTCCCCATGTATTCCACCTCCATGTGGGCACCGTACTCCCTGAATACGCTATCTATCATGTAATGTACAGCAAGCATATGTTCTGCATGTGCCTTGATCTCAGGATCGGTGCCTTGTGTAAGACCGAGCTTCAACATGGCTATTTCCTGCAGGTTGTCTTCTATTACATCTTCCACAAACTCTGCTTCTTTGGTAGCAGTAACCGTTTTTGCACGTTCAGTTGTCTGCGCACCGGCCGGCAGAAGAGGCAACGCGGCAATTGCAAATGAAAATAGAAGTTGTATCGGCTTCATAATATGAGTTTTTATGGTGTTCGCGGATATTGTTTGCGGGAAACTCATGCATACGTTCTACTTCGAATAATGCCCTTAATTCCCACTTAATAAAATGCAAAAACTCTATGCCACAATCAGGATACATTTGAAACTGACCCGAGATAAAAAACCCGCATAAACGCGGCCGTAGAATGTCCGGGCTAAGTTGGTGGCCGGAATATGTACACAATTTCCTTATTTTGTCGCCCAATTACGCCCACATGTCTTCGTTCACCAAATTGTTGAGTATCATTCCCTACCCCCTGTTCCCGACAGACAGTGCGGGCAGAAAATCTATTTTGCAGTTCAATAATAGTCTCGCAGGAAAAATCGAGGCACATGCGGTGAACGTCAAATATGATAAGGCACCCAAAGTGGCATTCAACCTCATCCAGCTTTTCGACAATTCAAAGCTCAGGTATGGCAACGCGGGATATGTTTGGTCGATCAAAAATATCATCAATTCCATCCGCCCGCAGTTCTTGCTTATTGAACATCCCTACATGGCCTGGATGGGCGTGATGCTGAAACAACTGACCGGTATCAAATGGGGCATACGCTCGCATAATATCGAGTATGCGCGTTTCAAAGATTTCAACAAATGGTGGTGGCCTGCATTGAAGACTTATGAACACTATGTGTATGCAAAAGCCGACGCGGTTTTCTTCATCACCGAAGACGATAAAGAGTATGCAGAAAAGCATGGCAGCACCAGGCAAAGCTTTGTGATGCCTACGGGTATGCAGATAGGTGCGCTGCCGGCTGACCCGGAAGAATGCAAAGAGCAGCTGCGCAGGAAACACAACATTGCACCTGACGAAAAGATACTGATCTATAACGGCGCACTTGGCTACAGGCCTAACCGGGAAGCGCTGGATGCGGTATTACAGAAAATAAACCCGCTGCTGGAGAAGAATACAAGCTTTAAATACAAGATCATCGTTTGCGGCAGCGGCCTTGATCAATCATACAATAACCTGCGCGATTACGAAGCACACAATGTTATCTATGCCGGCTTTGTTGATGATATCACCGTTTACTTCAAAGGGGCGGACGTTTATCTCAATCCCGTGATAGGGGGAGGCGGTATCAAAACACGACTGGTAGAGGCGATAGCCTTCAACACTAATGTGGTGTCGACACAAAATGGCAGTGTTGGTTTTTATAAAAACACCGTAGAAGAAAAAGTAGCCATAGTGCAGGATAATGACTGGCAAGCTTTTGCTGCTGCCGTTGTCGACATGTGCAACAAAGAAAAAACGAACACCACTAAGGAGTTCTACGATTATTATTTCATAGACAATATCACCGACCGTTTTATCCAACAAGTTAATTCTATCATTTCATGAGTAATATCCTGATCACCGGCGGGTGCGGTATGGTAGGGTCACACCTTATCGAGTTTTATTTCAGCAAAGGCATAAAACCGGTGGCTACCTATTTTACTCCAACGATAGATATTAATGAGGTAGCAGACAAGTGCGAGTACCACCTGTGCGATGTGAAGCAAGCTGAAACTATCGGCGAACTGATTGAAACCAACAAGCCTACGATCATTTACCACCTCGCGGCACAAAGCTACCCGGCGCTGTCGTGGGACATACCTATTGAAACTTTTGAAACCAATGTGAATGGCACGGTAAACGTGTTCGAGGCCATTAAGAAAATAAGAATGACCGATGCAACGTATGACCCTGTTGTAGTTGTTGCTTGTTCCAGCGCGCAATACGGCTCTTCACTTACCCGGTACGATCATCCTGTAACTGAAGATGCAGAGCTGCTTCCTTTACACCCTTATGGCGTCAGCAAAGTATCGCAGGACCTGTTAGCCTACCAGTACTTCGCCACTTTCGGCATCAGGACCATCCGTGCACGCATCTTTAATACAACCGGCGTGCGGAAGGTAAACGATGTAGTCTCTGATTTCACCAAACGCGCGGTAATGCTGGAAAAAGGACAAGCCACGGAATTTACATGTGGCAACCTGTATACAAAGCGTGCTATTACAGATGTCAGGGATCTTATTACTGCCCTGATGCTGCTAGCGGAAAAAGGCACTTACGGCGAAGCATACAATATCAGCGGCGACAATATTTATGAGATGAAGGATATTGTGGAGAAGATAGAAGCAGTAACCGGAAGAAAACTAGATCCGAAAGTCGATCCGTCACTGATACGCCCGAAAGATGAACCAGTCATCTATGGCAACTCTGCCAAACTAAAAGCGGCTACAGGGTGGAAGCAAACCGTTTCGCTCGATCAGACAATAGCGGATATGATCGCTTACTGGCGGCGGAAATTATAACCTGTTTATAAACCGGCGCCATTAAAAGCGTACTGTACCAGGTTTGCGCCCATCTGCAATGCCTGTGTATGTTTCTCCGGGGTGTCTTTGTGTACTTCCAGATCTTCCCAGCCATCGCCCAGGTCGGTCTCCGTGCTATAGTAACACACTACGCGACCTTTATATATCAACCCATAGCCCTTGGGCGGCTTTTTTTCATGCTCGTGTATCTTGGGCAGGCCGTTTGCAAATTTGAACTTCTGGTGGTAGATAGGATGTGAATAGGGCAACTCCGTCAGCGTTAATTCGGGAAATATTTTTTTTAGCGCCGGGCGCACGTATTGATCCAATCCGTAGTTATCATCAATATGCAGAAAACCACCCGCTTCCAGATACTTGCGCAGGTTTTGCGCTTCGGCCTCCGTCACTTCCCAGCGTCCGTGGCCGGTCATATGCACAAATGGATAGTTGAAGAGCTCAGGACTGCCGGCTTCCACCTGTGCCTCCTGCAGATCGAAGCGTGTGCGCAGTTGCTGGTTGCAAAAAGCAGCCAGGTTCTTCAGCGATGTGGGGTTGGCATACCAGTCACCGCCACCGCCATATTTTAGTAACGCGAGTTTCATGCTTTGCGCACCTGCACCCAACGAGCACAGGGTAATGATAAACACAAACGCTATAAACCTATTCAGCATGATTGATCATATTAAAGTACGCACACGCAGCCATCGCAGCTGTTTCCGTACGCAGGCGGTTAGTACCCATTGACATTGCGGCGAAGCCTGCTGCCTCGCACAAAGCTACCTCTTCATCAGTAAAATCACCTTCGGGGCCTATCAATATTAAGGTTTCTTTATGAGGAAGAATAACGTCTGCAATACGCTTCCGCTCTCGGCTGTCGATGCAATGTGCCAGTACCTTCTGTTCCACATTGCGGTACTGCTCAGTTATATGTTTAAAAGGCATCGCTTCCTTCAATTCAGGTAAATGGTATTGTTGCGATTGCATCATGGCTGACACCAGGATATTATTCCACCTGTCGTAGCGGATCTTTTCACGTTCGGTGCGGGCAGCTACTAAAGGGATGATGGTTCGTATGCCCATCTCGGTTGCTTTTTCCAGCAGCCACTCATTGCGGCTGGCATTTTTAGTAAAGGCAATGGCCATATGCAGCTGAGGTTGCGCCGGCTCAAAATAGTTCACCGCTTCTACCAGCACGCTGCATTTTTTCTTTTCAGCGCGCGCGACAGAAGCGGTGGCCAGGTGGCCTTTGCCATCTGTAAGTTCCAGTTTATGGCCGGGCTGCATGCGCAGTACCTGCACTACGTGACGGGCAGTATCTTCTGCCAGCGGTATCTCAGTACCCTGCTGCAATGCTCCGTCATGAAAAAACAACGACAATGAAGCCATGCAGCCAAGATAGCCCAATTCACCCGTTAGCGCAAAACCATCTGGTTCTCGGTTATCATTTTGCGCAGGTTCAGCAAACCATAACGCATACGGCCTAGTGCTGTATTGATGCTTACCGAAGTAAGGTCGGCTATTTCTTTAAAGCTAAGGTCGCCATACATACGCAGCACGATCACTTCACGCTGCTCTTCGGGCAGTTGTTCGATGAGTTTGCGAACGCTGGCATTTACCTGGCGCTGCTCCATTTTATCAGAAGCCGTTTCGGTCGGGCCTCCCATCAGCTGGGTGATATCCATACCGTCGGGCAAGGTAACCGGTACATTGTGGCGCACCTTACGGAAATGGTCCATGCAGAGGTTATGCGCTACACGTATAGCCCATGGCAGGAATTTGCCCTGCTCTGAGTACCTACCGTCTCGCATGGTTTTGATCATCTTCAAAAATGCGTCCTGGAATATATCTTCAGCGATATATTTATCCTTTACCAGCATGTAGATAGATGTGTATATCTTATCCTTGTAGCGGAATATTAGGGCCTCCAATGCACTGTCTTTTCCCTGGAGAAAATCGTGTATCAATTCGGCATCGGAGAATTGGTGAGTTATTTGCATATACTTCTACCTTTTAAAATAATGTACAGCTTACGCCATGCACAGTAAATTTTTTAAGTAGATGTATTGCTTATATGGTTCTCCGTTTTGGTTTTAGAAAGATATTAACGTTAAGGCCGAATTCTTAGTATGAAAAGTTGCAAAAAAGTTAAAACAAATTTTGCGCCAAATTCTTAAACAATTTAGAACCAGCCTGTTCCGTTAACCCCTGGAATTACCCAAAGGTCTAAAATAAGACTGAAAAACAATGGGTTATAGTTGGGTCTCACGAGAGATTTTTTTAATAATGATATTAATATGACAAAAAAAGCCCGCCAAATGGCGGGCTTTTCAATCATCCTTCAACCTTTACCTATATATAACACATCCTGTTCCCGTTAGTTGAGCTCCCATGAACCTTTCCTGCTATCATCATTCAATTGCCAGGTTGCCTTTTTATCATTGTTGTCATCCTTCCGGCGGTCAGAGCCTCTGTGATCTTGCCCTCCTTTTCTGTAGCCGTTTTCACCGCGGTAGCTATCCCGGCGCTGGAAGCCCTGCCCTTTATGGGCATTGTTGCCATCTTTACGGTAGTGGTCGCCACCACGTCCCTGTGCTCCTTGTCCTTTATAGGCCATTGCACCGCCTCCCTTACGGAGGTCATTTCTACCGCCACGGTAGCCTTGTCCCTGGCCCGCATAGCCAGCTTTCCCTTTGCGGAACTGACCGTTGTGCTTTGCCTTGTAAATATTGTGGTCGGCCCGGCGCATTTCGCCACGCAGCAGCTTGCGCTCTTTACCGTTCACGCGGCCATCCACCTTTGCCATTTGCCTGTACCCACGCAGCTTGGCTTGCTGCATTTGCAGGCGCATAGCCTCATTGCGGGTGATGCTGCCTTTACGGACGCCATCGTGTATGCGCTCTTGCTGGTTTTTCTTGCGGTCGTTGTGCTTGCCGCGCGGCTGGGCGTCGGCAATATTGCCGAGAAATAAAGCTCCTGCCAGTGTTGCTGCAAAAATCATCTGCTTCATAAGGTTCTTCTCTGTTTTAAAACTGAATAGATAATAGACCTGATCAGGAAAAAAGAGTTTAACGCTGTATTGTTAAATAAAAGAAAAAGCTCCTGTTAGACAACAGGAGCTTTATGCAATATGAAATATAACAAAAGAGACTAGTTAGTCAGGCTTCTTACCATCAAGGAAGGTATTGATGGTCTGGATAGATGCCTGGTTGTTGTTTTGCTGGCCGTTTACGCCAACACTGTAACCGCTATAGAATGTTTGCGAAGAAGCTACATTATCGCTATCGATGTTCATGTTACGGCGAACATAAGCAGGTACATTCTCTACATCGTCCGTAGTTTCATTCTTTACGTTGAAGCTCATACGGCGCAGGCGCTCGGCACGCTCTTCCAACGCACGTTTTTGTTCTTCAAAGCGCCTTTTTTCTTCCATTTCAAAATCGGTCAGCACATGGCTGCCTATTTTCATTGGTTCAGGCTGTGCAGGCTCTTCATTTTTGATGACGAGTTGCAACGCAGGCTCTTCAGATTTCACTTCTTCAGCCTTTGCTCCAGGAGTTTCCATTGCAGGCGTAACATCCAGCAGGAACATTTCACGCTGGGTATCCTGTGTAGGGAATGCCGGCTTAGGATCGATGGACAGATTATTTTTCGGCGCTTCCATTTCTACCAGTGTAGGAGACAAAGCGTTGGCTTCCGGCTGGCCCGGTGCGGTAACAGGAGTTGCAGGCGCAGATGTAACAGCCGTTACATCGCCCAGTTTCACCATTATCTTCTCAGGCTCATTGCGGCGGGCCGGTGTAGCAGCGATCACATCTTTGTGATTAAACCCGGTAGCAATAACCGTCACTGCTATTTTATCACCCAGTGCCGGATCGTGGCCCATACCGAGGATAACATCGCAATCGTCGCCTGCCATTTGCTGTACAAATGCCTGTATGGCTTCTGCTTCGTCCATCGTATGTTCAAACTCGCCGGCAGCAGAGGTAATATTCAGCAGTATCCATTTCGCACCGCGGATATCGTTATCGTTCAGCAGCGGAGAGTTCAGCGCCTGTTCTACAGCATGCAGTGAACGATTATCACCTGCAACTGATGCGCTACCCAGTATCGCTACACCACCGTTTTTCATTACGGTACAAACGTCAGCAAAGTCAACGTTGATCTGGCCGGTGGTATTGATCACGTCAGTGATACATTTTGCAGCTGTAGCAAGAATGTCATCTGCCTTAGCGAACGCCTGTGTGAACGGCAGGTTGCCAAACTGCTGGCGTAGCTTGTCATTAGAGATGATGAGTATTGTATCAACATGCTCACGCATGCGGTCAATACCTTCCTGTGCCTGCTTCATACGCTTACGTCCTTCGTATGTGAACGGCGTAGTAACGATACCCACCGTCAGGATACCCAGGTCACGGCATATTTTAGCTACTACAGGCGCGCCACCGGTACCGGTACCACCACCCATACCTGCGGTAATGAACGCCATGCGTGTATTTACTTTCAGAATTTTAGAGATATCCTCCATGCTCTCCTCGCCTGCCTGCTTACCGATCTCGGGATTCGCACCTGCTCCTAACCCTTGTGTAAGATGCGGACCTAGCTGGATCTTATTAGGCACAGGGCTTAATGCCAGCGCCTGGGAGTCTGTATTGCATACAATAAAGTCCACGCCTTCAATGTCCAGATTGTGCATGTAGTTAACAGCGTTCCCGCCGCCACCACCAACGCCTATCACTTTAATGATAGACGATTGATTTTTGGGAATTTCGAAGTGTATCATACCGGTTATTTTGTTGGGTTAGTAAAGATTTAAATGTGGTTATGTTGATTTAATGGGATCGTTATTCTATTTCCTGGTCTTCTACTTCTTCAAACAGGCTCATGAATTTTCCTTTCAGTCCGTCGAAGAGGCGTTTCAGGTTCTCATTGCGCTTAGCCTGTTTGTTTTGCAGTGCTTCTGAATTTTCTGTATCCACTTCTTCTTCTTCAGTTTCTGTCTGCGCAGCTTTCATTTCAGTAATCACGGGCTTCATTTGCTCCTCGTTCAGGTGCATATAGTTACCACCTTCACCAATGAAGCGCATGCGCCCGTTCTCGAAATCATGATAACCACGCAATATCAAACCGATACAGGTTGAGTACATCGGGTTCATCATCGACTCTGTATGTCCACCCGCCAGGTGCTCATTCGGGTGACCGATACGTGCGCCAAGACCGGTCACATACTCCGTCAGCTGGATGATGTGTTTCAGCTGCGCACCACCACCTGTCAGGATGATACCGCCATAAAGACGTTTATCAAGATCTATTTGTTTCAGGTGATACACGACATAGTCAAGAATCTCCTGCATACGAGCCTGTATGATGTGTGCTAGGTTCTTCACCGATATTTCTTTCGGCGGCAAACCACGCAAGCCCGGTATAGTGATGTAGGCATTAGCATTGGCTTCTTCAGCCAGCGCCGTACCAAACTGCACTTTCATTTGCTCAGCTTGTGCACGCAACACACCAAGGCCATTACGGATATCGTTGGTGATGTTGACACCCGCGTAAGGTATTACCGCAGTGTGTTTCAGGATACCGTCGTAGAACACGGCCATATCTGTAGTACCGCCACCTATATCCACTATAGCCACACCTGCTTCCAGGTCTTCGTCGTTCATTACTGCGGCGGCCGATGCCAGCGGTTGCAGCACCAGGTCGCGGGTAATAAGCTGAGACTTGTCTACGCAACGCTTGATATTGCGTATCGCATTGCGGTCGCCGGTGATGATGTGGAAGTTCGCGCCGATCTTCACACCACTCATCCCTATCGGATCCAACACACTTGCTGTATTGTCCACAGTAAACTCCTGCGGCACAATATCGATGATCTGGTCGCCGGCAGGAATATATGTTTTATACTGGTCGCGCACCAGCAGGTCAATGTCTTCTTTATTGATCTCTTCGTCGGTACGTGAGCGCACCCTGTCGCCTCTTGTTTGCAGGCTCTTGATGTGCTGGCCTGCAATACCGACGTACACCTCCTTGATCTCGAGGTTAGGATTCGACTGAATGCATTTGTCTATCGCTTGTTCGATAGAACGGATGCATTGTTCGATGTTCATTACCACACCGTGGTTCACACCCGTCGACTCCGCCCGTCCGAAGCCAAGGATCTCCAGTTTACCAAATTCATTCTTGCGCCCGGCTATCGCTACCACTTTGGTGGTTCCGATGTCGAGGCCGACAATGATGGGTTGCTCTTTTGTGTTCATATTGCGCGTTTTACTGAGTCTTGATTAGTTACCCTGGTATATATACTTAGGCGACTTCTCATTTGTTTGTTTCTCTTTGTTTTTTTCTTTCTCTCTCTTATCGGGCTTAGGTGTTTCCGCAGCTTTAGCAACTGGTTTCACGGTTACTTGCGGCGTTGGTTTCGTATCTGGTTTCTTTAGGTCCGTATTCTTTGAAGCCACTTTATGATCGGTGGCTTTAATAGCTGTTTTTGTGTCCTTCTTTGCTGGCGTCGCTTTTGCAACAGGAGGGAGCTTTGTCGATTGTGCCGCCGGCTTTACCGGAACTTTAGCCACAGTTTCTACCTGCTGTTTCGCAGGAGTAGCTTTTGCAGCAACGAGCGTTTTCGCTGGTTGAGCAGCAGGCTTCGCAGGTATTTTCGCAACTGTTTTCGCAGTCTGCGCTACAGGAATGGTTTTAACTACCGGCTGCGCCTTTACCGGTGGCGCAGCAACCGGTTTTACTGGCGCTTTAGCCACGACTGCTTTTGCCTGCTGCATCACAGGAACAGCCTTCGCAGGTTGAACCACTGGTTTTGCAGGTGCAGCTGTAACTATTTTTGCCTGTTGTACTACCGGTGCAATTGTAGCAACCGCCGCAGCTTTCGCCGGTATTGCGGTATTAGCAGCTACATTCACAATAGTGTTAGTGATAACGATATCGGTCGTATCCGATTCTGCTGGTTTCTCCTCGTTGCCGATGATGCTCTTCACCCAATCCATATTGCTCATCATCTTATCAGCGGGTTTCTTCCATTCCAAAGCAGGAGACGCGACTACCTGTCCCGCATAGCGCACATCCAATGTTTCGTATTTATCCCAGCCTATCCTGTTGAGCACTTTTTTATAGAACGAGAAGAGGTTGCTGAATTTATCATCCATCAGCGTGGTATCACCAAACAAAATTCGGTGGTTGCCCAATACAGGTACCAACTCAAATTTCTTATCGTCGGTCATGATGACCTGCGATACCTGCGCATTCCAGAAACTGTCTTTATCTATGAATTTTACGAGAGACACCAGCTGGGCCTTCAACACATTGCTAAGGCTATCATCTTTTAACACCGGAACATTCGTCACCACCGTGGTATAGTGGCTGTATTTGCTGGATAAAGGCATTGCCTTTAGAGTTTGGTCAAGATAATAACTATTGCCGTTTTGTTCAAACAATCTGGCTACCGGAACACGCTGAGTTATCCACACATGCAGCTTCTGTTGTGCATCCACGTACACTTGCGCGTCAGCCACCCATGGGTTAGCATCCAGCACGCTTTCCAGCTGGTGCACATTTATCTTGTTCAGCTTTATGTTCGCCAAGTCCATGTTCCGCTCTTGCTGCAGCATTTCCATTACCTGCTCACGGTCTATGAAGTGATACTGGCTGTTCTTAATACGTATATCGATACCCTTCACTTTCTTCTGCTTTTGTACTGAAGAAGCGCTCAGAATGGCCATGACGCTGCCGGCTGTCACCACCAGGGTAACAAACAGCTGCAATATTTTGCGGATCGATATTTTACGCTTTACGCTCATTTACTTTCCAGTATCTGTTTGATAGGGTCTACCAGCTTATCTATATCTCCTGCACCAGCTGTAATGAACAAGCTCAGAGGTGCCGTCTCTGCATATTTCAGCAATCCTTCTTTCGACAGTATTGTGTGGTTCGGATTGCCCATCCGGTCTGCTATCATCTGCGAGGTCACGCCTTCCATAGGCAGCTCACGCGCAGGGTAAATGTCCAGCAGTATCACTTCATCGGCCATATCCAGGCTATGCGCAAACCCATCTGCCAGGTCGCGCGTGCGACTGAACAGATGCGGCTGAAATGCGATCACGCATTTACGACCGGGGAACAACCTCTTAGCGCTGGCAATAAGTGCAGCCAGCTCTTCAGGATGGTGCGCATAGTCATCTATGTACACCAGCTTATCATTCTTTATTATGTATTCGAACCTGCGTTTGATGCCTTTGAAGCCCGCCAGTGCGGTCTTTACTTTTTCAGGATCTATTTCCAGCAGCTGAGTTACCGCAATTGCGGCAACTGAGTTTTCTACGTTATGCATACCGCCTATCGGCAGACGAACCCTTTCTATCCTCCAGTCCTGACCAATAACATCGTAAATGTATCCGCCTTCTTTCTGAACTATGTTGGCTGCATATACATCCGCTGCATCGTTTTGCAGGCTGTAGGTGATAGTATCAGGCGCTTTCAAAGCATGCGCTTTTTCTAATCCATGTTTCACCAACAATGTGCCACCGCTCTTGATATTTTCAGTGTACTGGATAAAAGCCTTTTCCAGCTCATCAACAGTACCGTAAATATCCAGGTGGTCAGCATCCATCGCTGTCAGCACCGCTATGTCAGGCCGCAGCTTCAGGAAGCTACGATCATACTCATCTGCTTCGATCACAGCTGTCGGGGTCTCGCTACTCCAGTAATTTTTTTCGTAATTAACGGACACGCCGCCTAGGAAGGCATTGCAGCCATACCCTGTTTCGCGCAGCAGGTAAGCCGTCATGGTCGAGATCGTTGTTTTGCCATGGGTGCCGCCAACAGTCACTGCAAACATATTTTCCGATATCCACTGCAACACATCGCTGCGCTTATATACCGAGTATTCGTTGTCCTTATACCAGTTAAATTCTTTATGATCTTTCGGGATAGCAGGCGTATATACTACCAACTCAGCGTCTTTGTCTAACAGGTTCACGTCATCGACATAGTGTATCTCCATACCTTCTTCAGCCAGCTTTCTCGTCAGCTCGGTTTCCGTACGGTCGTAACCCTTTACCACAGCACCACGTTCGCGGAAGAAGCGCGCCAACGCACTCATACCGATTCCACCGATACCAATAAAATAAACCCGTTTCAATTCCTGCACATTCATGTTAGGCTGCTATTTCAATGATTTTTGCTGCTATCCTTTCGTCTGCATCTTTTATCGCCATCTTCTTCAAACTCTCCTTCATGATCTCCTGCACCGATGCATTGTGCAGCAGATTTTTTATTTTTTTTACCAGCTCGGTCTTCGTTTCATTATCCTTCACCATCTGTGCCGCATTGTGTTCTACCAGCGCCATAGCGTTGCTTGTTTGATGGTCCTCAGCTGCATAAGGATATGGCACGAAGATCACGGGCTTTGCTGCAATGCACATTTCGGCTATGGCCAGCGCCCCCGCACGTGATACGATCATATCCGCCGCCGCATAGGCCTTATCCATTTCACGGATGAATTCAAACACCTTTATTTTATCACCATAAGGCGCAGCTGCTTTTTGCGCGGCCTCGAAATAAGGCTTGCCTGTCTGCCATACCAGTTGCACATTTTCTTTCGTCAGCTCGGCCAGCCCCGCATCTATCGCTTCATTTATCGACTTAGCACCCAAGCTGCCCCCGACGATCAATATTGTTTTACGGTTCGGATTCAATCCGAAGAACGCCTGCGCTTCACTCTTGCTCACTGTTGATCCCGAAATATTTTTCCTTACCGGGTTGCCGGTTAGTATCAATTTATCCGCCGGGAAGAATTTTTCCATATGCTCATAGGCCACACAAACAGCCCTGGCTTTTTTACCCAGTATTTTATTGCTCTTACCGGCATAAGAATTCTGCTCCTGCACCAGTGTGGGTATACCCATCGACTGTGCAGCATTCAGCACCGGGAAGCTGGCAAAACCGCCAACACCCACTACCGCATTCGGCTTGAATTCTTTTATGATACTCTTAGCTTTCAAATGACTCTTTAATATCTTGAACGGAAGCGCCAGGTTCTTCAGCATATTGCTCCTGTTAAAACCCGCTATGTCCAGTCCTACTATTTTAAAACCTTCCTGTGGCACTTTCTCCATCTCCATCTTGCCCAACGCGCCAACAAACAGTAGCTCAGTATCGGGCTGCAAACGCTGTAATGCATGCGCTATAGCCACGGCGGGGAATATATGTCCGCCTGTGCCACCACCTGCTATGATCACGCGCATCTTTTTCATATTACGATACAGCTACTTTCGGTTTTCTTGTTTTTGGTTTTACAACTTCAGCTTCCGCTTCGCCTTCTTCTGTTTCTTCCGCTTCGCCTGCTAATGCTTTTTCCGCTTTTCGCTTGCCTTCATTCTCGTCTACATACCGGCTTACACTAAGCACCACACCGATAGCGATGCTGGTAAACCATATAGACGAACCACCCATGCTCACCAACGGCAGCGTGAGACCTGTAACAGGCACAAGGTGCACGTTCACCGCCATGTTGAGCATAGCCTGGAACACCAGTGTAATACTCAACCCCACTGCCAGGAAAGCGCCGAAAGCATATGGGCATCTCCTGAATATCAAAATGCTTCGCCACAATAACAGTAAGTACAGAAAAACCAGCACCGAAGCGCCTATTAATCCGTATTCTTCGATGATGCTCGAAAAGATGAAGTCTGAATAGGCTTCCGGCAGATAGTTGCGTTGTAAACTGTTACCGGGACCTCTTCCTGTTATCCCACCATTAGCAATGGCGATCTTTGCCTGCAACACCTGGTAGACATCTTCTTTTTCTACTCCGTTTTCGCTGCTGCCTATAAAATCTTCAATGCGCTTTTCCCAGGTATCTGCGCGACCGAAACCTGTTGCCTTCGATACCGCGAAGAGGAGTATCACGCCTATCAAACCCGCAAAGGCCAGTAAGGCAATGTGTTTTACGTCAACCCTTCCTATAAAGAACAGGATACAGCAGGTAAAGCCCAGCATCATCGCTGTCGACAGGTTGGCCGGAGCGATAAGCATGCAGGTCAACCCTACAGGCACCAGCACCGGGATGAACCCTTTCTTAAAATCTTTGATCACACCTTGCTTCATACTCAGCAGGCGCGCCAGGAACATAAACAATGCAAGCTTGGCAAGATCCGAGCTTTGGAAAGTAAGATTGATAACAGGCAACTTGATCCAGCGCGAACCTTCGTTGATCTTGGCACCGAAGAACAGAGTATACACCAGCAGCGGCAGGCTGATCATATAGAGCAGCACAGCCAGCTTTGCAAACTTGGTATAGTTCACTTTGTGCACCCAGTAGATGATCATGAGACCAAGGCCAAGCACCAGGAGTTGTTTTACTAAATAATAGCTCGCATTCTTATCCATGCGATAGGCAAGCGTACCGGTAGAGCTGTATACAGCCAGCAGGCTGATGAACGATAGTATAAATACCACCGCCCAGATCACCTGGTCTCCTTTCGTCTTTTGAAATATCTTCTGCATCTCCGGCGCTTATTATTAGTTTTATTATAGCTGGTGCACGGCATCCTTAAACTGCGCGCCCCTGTCTTCGTAATTTTTGAAGAGGTCGAAGCTGGCGCATGCAGGCGACAGCAACACGGCATCACCTTTTTCGGCCAGCGCATAGGCTGCCTGCACGGCTTCCATCGCGCTCTTCGTATCTACTATCGTGCGAATCTTTTCGCTAAACGCTGCATGTATCGGCGCATTGTCAATACCCATACACACAATAGCCTTTACTTTCTCTTCCACCAGTTCCATGATCTCATTGTAATCATTTCCTTTATCCTGTCCACCTAGTATCAGTATTGTCGGCTTGGTCATGCTTTCCAGCGCAAACCATACCGAATTCACATTAGTTGCTTTGCTGTCATTGATAAAATCTACCCCGCGAACAGTTGCTACAAACTCGAGCCTGTGCTCCAGGCCTTCGAACGAACTAAAACTTTCCCTGATTTTTTCCTTCCTGATACCTGCGATACGTGCAGAAATGCCGGCTGCCATGCTATTAGATTGATTGTGCTTTCCTTTTAATGCCAGGTCGTGAATAGACATATTCAGATCTTCGCCGCCAAACTGTATATGCATGTCAGTTCCGCTGATGTATCCGCCCTCGTTCGCTTGTAGTTGTTCGCTCATCGTAAAATTGATTGGGTGTGAATTAAAAGAATGGGTTGAGAGATAGTTAGTAATTACCTGGTCGTCTTTATTTATTATGAAATAGTCTTCCGCTTGTTGGTTTTCGGCGATTCGGAACTTGGATGCTATATAGTTTTCAAACTTGTAATCATACCTGTCCAAATGATCTGGGGTAATGTTTAACAACACCGCAACATCCGGCCTGAACAGGTGAATATCATCCAGCTGAAAGCTGCTGATCTCCATCACGTACCACTCGTGCGGTTTTTCTGCAATCTGCCTCGCGAAGCTGTAACCAATATTACCCACCAGCGCGGCATCATACCCTGCATCTTTCAGCAGGTGGTGAGTAAGCTTTGTAGTAGTGCTCTTACCATTGCTGCCTGTAATAGCTATTATCTTGCTATCGCCTTTATACCTGTATCCAAATTCTATCTCGCTGCACACTTCAATACCCGCTGCACGCACCTGTTTCATGATTTCCGCTTTCTCGGGAATGCCGGGACTTTTTACGAGACAATTTGCATTCAGCACTTTGCCCTGCGTATGTCCGCCCTCTTCAAATGCGATCCCTGCATCCTGCAGTGTGTTTTTATACTGCTCTTTAATGCTGCCGCCATCGCTCACAAACACATCCCAACCCTGCTGTTTACCCAGCAGCGCAGCGCCGATGCCGCTTTCCGCAGCACCAAGAACCACCAGTCGCTTATTTGTGTGTGTGTCCAAGTTTTATCGCAGCTTTAATGTTACTATGCTCAGTATCGCCAGTATGATACCGATGATCCAGAATCGTGTTACTATTTTACTTTCGTGATACCCTAATTTCTGATAATGGTGATGCAACGGCGACATCAGGAATATTCTCCTACCCTCACCATACTTGTTCCTGGTGTATTTGAAGTATGCCACCTGCATCATTACCGACACATTCTCAATTAAGAACACGCCGCAGATGATCGGTATCAGCAATTCCTTACGCATCACCACCGCGAGCGAGGCGATGATACCACCGATGGCGAGGCTGCCTGTATCGCCCATGAACACCTGGGCGGGATACGCGTTATACCACAAAAATCCAACGCAGGCTCCCACAAAGGCGCCTATAAATATCGACAGCTCACCAAGATTAGGAATATGCATGATGCCGAGGTACTGGGCAAATATGTAGTTACCCGATACGTAGGCGAACACTCCCAAACACAATCCTGCGATCGCTGAGGTACCGGTGGCAAGACCGTCAATGCCATCGGTAATATTCGCACCGTTTGATACTGCAACGATGATGAAGATGACAAACAGCACATAAATGATCGGAGTCAGCGTTTTCACCGCTCCTTCACTTATCCACGATGCCACTTCCGCATAGCTCAACTCGTGCGAGCGAACGAACGGAATGGTGGTCGTTTCGCTTTTAATAGTTACGTATTTAATGTGCGCACCTGTTTCGTCCTTACGTGTATACGGTTTCGAGATGATCTCTTCTGTCTGGTTCTGGAGAATCGGCTGACCTTCTACCACCTGGCGGGTAACCACCACGTTGTCGTTATAATACATGGTCAAGCCAATGATCAGGCCCAGGCCTATCTGCCCCAGTACCTTGAAACGCCCGGCGAGACCTTCCTTATTCTTCCTGAATACTTTAATATAGTCGTCCAGGAAACCGACGACACCCAGCCAGATGGTTGATACGATCATCAGTATCACGTACACATTGATGAAGCGTGAGAATAAAAGTGTGGGTATCAATATACCCGACAGGATAATAAGACCGCCCATGGTGGGAGTACCGCGTTTGGTTTTCTCACCCGCCAGGCCCAGGTCGCGAACGGTTTCGCCTATTTGTTTACGCTGCAAATAGTTGATCATCTGCTTACCCCATACGGTAGTGATGAACAGCGAAAGCATGATGGCCATGGCTGTGCGGAAGGTGATGTAATAAAACACCCCCGCTCCGAATAGACCGAAGTGCTCACGCAGGTATGTAAACAAATAGTATAGCATCGTCTCTTACTTATTAAGCATTTTAAAAGCCTCTACCAAAACTTCCCGGTCGTCAAAATGATGTTTTACTCCTTTTATTTCCTGGTACGTCTCGTGTCCTTTTCCTGCTATCAGCAGTATGTCATCCGGTTGAGCAAGAGCGCATGCCGTTTTTATTGCTTCGCGCCTGTCGGTGATTCGCAACATTTTTCTTTTGTGCGCCATCGTCAGACCAGCTTCCATTTCATTCAGTATCGCTTCAGGGTCTTCGCTGCGCGGGTTATCTGCGGTCAGTATCACCCTGTCACTGTGTTCGCAGGCAACTTCCGCCATTATCGGGCGTTTCGCTTTATCCCTATCTCCACCGCACCCCACAACGGTTATGATCTGTTGACCTTTTGTACGCAGTTGGTTGATGGTGGCCAATACGTTGATCAATGCGTCGGGTGTGTGTGCATAATCTATTATACCCAGCACCTTATCGTTCGTCGACATATAGGTCTCAAATCTTCCGGCCGCACCGTGCAGATCGCTTAACACGGCGAGTACTTTCATCTTGTCTTCACCCAGCAACACAGCTGCGCCGTAAACAGCCAGCAGGTTGTAGGCATTGAAGGTGCCGATCATCCTGAAATGTGCTTCATGGCTATCTACCGTCATCACCAATCCTGTCAGGTTATTCTCCAGTATCTTCCCTTTAAAGGTTGCAGGAGCTTTCAGGCTATATGCATTCTTCTGCGCCTTTGTGTTTTGTAACATCACGCTGCCGCGCTTATCATCGGCATTAGTGAGAGCAAAGGCATCTTCAGAGAGATCATCAAAGAATTTTTTCTTTACGCGAATGTATTCGTCGAACGTTTTATGATAATCGAGGTGATCGTGCGTGATGTTGGTGAACAATGCGCCAACAAACTTCAATCCGGCTATCCTGCGCTGGTGCACGGCATGTGAGCTGACCTCCATGAACACGTACTCGCATTTTGCTTCGGCCATCCTTGCCAGCAGCGATTGTACCGACACAGCATCAGGCGTTGTATGCGTTGCCATTTCAACCGTGTCGCCAATATGGTTCTGCACCGTAGATATCAGTCCGCACTTATATCCTAATCGCGAAAACAGCTTGTATAATAAGGTAGCAACCGTGGTTTTACCATTAGTACCGGTAACCCCCACCACCTTCATTTGCATGGACGGACTGCCATAAAATGCATCCGCCATTAAACCTGCCGCTTCTGCACTGTCTTTTACATGTACATAAGCCACTCCATCTTTCTGCGACGCAGGCATCGTTTCGCAAACAATTGCAACAGCGCCCTCTTCGATTGCTTTATCAATGAACTGGTGGCCATCTACTGCAGTACCTTTTACAGCAACAAACACAGTTCCGTCCTGCACCTTGCGCGAGTCAATGGCAATGGCCTTTACTTCCATAGAAGTATCGCCGGTTGTTTTAACCGGTTGCAGGGGAAGCAATATGTCTTTCAGCGTTACCATTAGCTTAGTTGCAGTACGATTGTTTGTCCTTTTGCCGCAGGGCTACCCGGCGCAATCGATTGCATCGTTACCCTTCCGCGGCCTTTTATATGTACGTTCAGTCCTTCCTTCTCCAATAAATACACAGCGTCTTTCAAGCCCAACCCGCTCACATCAGGCACAAGGCCTTTCACCACATTACCCGGCGCCAGTTGCACTGTTTTGTTTACGGTGTCCGATTCCAGCTTTGCAATATGATTACCGGGCACTATATCTACCTTCTGGCCAAGGCTGCCCAGCAGCGTGCGGTAAGCACGTGCCGTGGCTTGCTGCGCCAGCATTTTGTTTTTGCTGATACTTGCCAAACTATCCAGCGGGCCCATCCATGATCCATCCGACGAAGCGAATATTTTATCGGCCACCATACGGAATACCGGAGCTGCGATCGTACCGCCGTAGTAGGAAGCAGAGTGTGGTTTCGTGCGCACCACCACGGCAACGGTATACTTTGGCTTCTCCGCCGGGAAATATCCTACAAAAGAACCCTGGTAAACACGGTCGCTATATTTGATGCCTTTATCTGCCACCTGCGCTGTACCTGTTTTACCCGATATGTTATAAAACGGCCCCTGGATATGTTTTGCAGTACCGGTGATCGCTACTTCGCGCGTACAAGCCTGCAGTTGCCTGATAGCGCTTGAATCGGCTATTGCTTCTTCTATCACCTGCGGCTGAAAGGTTTTTATGTTCTTCCCATATTCACGTACCGCGCTGATCAGGTAAGGACGCATCAGTCTGCCGTTATTCGCCACGGCATTATAGATCATGCAGGTATGTAGCGGACTGATCAGCACTTCATAACCGTGCGCCATCCAGGGCAAGGTTGTTGCGCTCCAGCTTTCGTTCTTCGGCGATTTCACCAAAGGCCTGCGCTCACCTGCAATATCAATACCCGTACGCTCATGCAAGTGCAGCTTTTTCAACTGGTCCACATAACGCTGCGGGTCTTTATAATAATACTGGTAAGCCAGCTTGGCCATAGCCACATTCGATGAGTGTGCGAAGGCATCACGGATGGTCAGCGAGCCAAGTCCTAAGTGCGAGTCGCGCATCGTGCGGTTACCAAACCTCATTTGTCCGCCCTGGCAGTCTACCTTATTCTCTACGTTTACATATCCATCGTTCAGTAAGGCTATCAGCGTCATCAGCTTGAAGGTGGAGCCCGGCTCTGTAGGGATCATCGCATAGTTGAAATCTTCCCAGTAGCTGCCATCGTGCTGTCTTCCCAGGTTCACCAATGCTTTGATCTTGCCCGTCTGCACTTCCATAACGATGCAGGTTCCATACAAGCATTCATATTGCTGCAGCACGCTCATCATGGCATGCTCAGCCACTTCCTGTATACCTATATCTAATGTGGTAACAAGGTCTTTGCCATCCTGGGGTTCCACTTCGGCGCCTTCCACCGGCACCCAGACACCGCCGGTCATTTTCTGCTCTATGCGTGTACCGTTCTCACCATTCAGCACACTATCGTAAGTAGCCTCCATACCGATGGCCTGGCTGTTAGCACGCCACAGGCCGATGGTACGGTAAGCAAGCATGCCATATGGGTTAATACGCTTGCTCTTTGGCTCTTCAATAAATCCCCCACGGCGCTTGCCTTTATTGAATATGGGAAATGACCTTACAGCTTGATATTGGTAGTAAGGAAGATTCTTCTTCAGCAGGTAGTAACGCTTCTTCTGGTTATAGGCCAGGGTAAGCTGTTGCTTATACCTGTCTTTCGATGCATCGCGAAACAGCTGTGACATACACATAGCCAGGCTATCCACTTTTTCATCAAACACCTTCCTGTCGATCACAGTAAAGTCGATACGCACATCAAACTGCGGAATAGTAGAGCACAGCAGCTGGCCATCTTCTGTATATATATTTCCACGCTCTGCTGGCAGCGTCGTGGTGCGGGTGTGCATATCCTGCGACATCTTCTTCAACCTCGGACCTTCCACCGCCTGTATGTGCGCGGCCTTTATAAGCACCGCAACACCCAGCAGGCAAATGCAGGTGAAGGCAACGTAAACACGGAACCGTATGTCTTTTTTAACTTTCAACTTAGTTGACAGGTTTTGTGACCGCTGAATCTTTTTCTATCGTGTACGCAGGCAGCATTAATGGCTTTAATCCTATACCCGATGCATTCCTGATCACCTGCGTTTCCATCCTCGTATACATCAGCTGGGTTTTAATGTCCATGTACTTCCAGCGTAATTCCTTCAATATCTTGTTCTGATTGTTCAGCTCGCGTTGCATTTCTACTGCACGCTGTGTGTTGTTGATGTACAGCACACACAACACTGCCACAAAAGCCAGGTAAGGCACATTACTCACTATCGCATTGTAGGATATTTTCTCCACCAGCGTCTTCCAGTCGTTCCGGACACGCTGTACAGGTGTTTGCCCCTGCTCCTGTACATTTACTTGCTCGCTCATTCTGCTTTCTCTGCTATTCTCAACCGTGCACTGCGCGCACGTGGATTATTTTTAATTTCTTCCTCTGTAGGCTCTATAGGTTTCGCTGTTACCAGCCTCAGCAATGGCTTTTCTGCTACTCTTCCAAACATGTCCGTTTCCGCTTCATCCCACCGGCCTTTCTTCATAAACTGTTTTACCAGCCTGTCCTCCAGCGAGTGGAAGGTGATCACACTCAGTCGCCCTCCGGGCTTCAGACTTTGTGCCGCTTGCTGCAGAAAGTCTTTCAGCGCCCCCATCTCGTCGTTCACTTCAATGCGCAATGCCTGAAAAACCTGTGCCAGATAACGGTTTGGATTGCCTTTCATGATCGGCGCCAGCATTGCTTTCAAAGAATCAATAGTGGTCAGGCTCACTTTTCCCCTGCTTCCCACTATGTGTTTTGCCAGCTGCTTCGAGTTCCTCACTTCGCCATACTGCTCAAACATCTTATGCAATTCCTGCTCGCCATAGCTTTTCAACACCTGTTCCGCCGTCAGCTCTATGCGTTTGTCCATCCGCATATCCAGCGGACCATCAAAGCGTATCGAAAATCCGCGCTCTGCCGTGTCGAACTGGAAGGAGCTCACCCCGAGGTCAGCCAGTATGCCATCCACTTGCGGGTGGCCGTGCAGCCTCAGGAACTTGCGCATATACCTGAAGTTCTCTTCGACCGGCAGCAACCTGCTGTCGTCTGGTTTGTTTCTCCAGGCATCTGTGTCATGATCGAAAGCTATCAGCTTGCCTTGCTCACCTATTTTTTTTAAGATCTCCCGGCTGTGCCCGCCACCGCCAAACGTTGCATCCACATACACACCGTCCTTTTTTATACTCAAACCCTCTACAGCCTCCTTCAAAAGAACCGTTGTGTGGTAAAAAGTGGGGCCGCTCATGCTATAAACCTTCAAACGGGTTAATGAAATCGCCACCTGCCACTTCCGCCGCCAGGTCGCTAAACCCTGCAGCATGCTGATTTATGTAGTTGTAATAAGTATCTTTATCCCACAACTCTACTTTTGAGCCCTGTGCAGACATTATGACATCTTTCTTCATGCCCGCATATTCCTGCAGCGGCTTTGGCAACAATACCCTACCCGCACTGTCCACTTCAATTATTGTCGCCCCGTTCAGGAAGAGCCTTTTGAACTCCCGCACCTTAGGATTGAAATCATTCAGACGGTTGATCTTTTCCGATAATACATTCCAGCTGTCCATAGTATACATGGTCAGGCAATGCTCGAAGCCACGGTTTATGACGAAGCGGTCGCCGCCACCTTCCGGCAGCTGCTTGCGGAATCCCGCAGGGAGCAAAAAGCGCCCCTTGGCATCCATCGCTACTTCATATTCGCCTAAAAAGCTTGTCATTACTGGAAAAAATCAGATTTACCCACAAAATAACACATTTTCCCACGAATAACCACAAATATCGTCTTCCATATTTTTCCACAAATATGTGTGGGCGCAAAACCTTTACTATAAAGGAATTGAAGCCATTTAGCAGAGTCCGTGCATAATCAGGTGTGAACAACCTGTGGATTGCTGTGGATAACGGGTGAATTACGTGATTAGGAAGGTTTTAACACAGCTTTATATAGGTCATTAGGACGTAACCCCTATTTTAGCTATTTTTGCAGCCCTCTATGCTCCTACGCGTTAGAAATTTATTCATCTTACTGGGTATCGCCGTCTCGTTCGCAGCTTGCAACAGCTATGAACGTGTACTGAAAAGCAACGATGTCAACTACAAACTGACCAAGGCCAACCAGTATTACGACAAGAAACAATATCCCCAGGCCATTGCCGTGTATGAGAACCTTATACCGGTGATGAAGAATACGAAGAACTATGAGCCGATGTATTACAGGTACACATGGGCTTATTACCACGTGAAGGACTACCTGTCAGCATCGTACCACTTCAAGAACTTCGT
>JAJNBR010000185.1 GCA_021156265.1 Flavipsychrobacter sp. | reverse complement strand
CTGCAAATATTTGCCGACAAAGAGAAGCTGAAACTAGCGCTGCTCAATATTGTGATCAACGCTATAGAAGCGATGGAAGAGCAAAAGGGGACACTTACCATTACATTGACGCAACATCAGCAGCAGGCGGTATTGAAGATCGCAGATGACGGCTGTGGCATAAGCGAGGAGAATATAACGCGCCTTTTCGAGCCGTATTTTACGCAAAAGCGTAATGGTATGGGCCTGGGGCTAGCCTTTACACTTAACATCCTTCAGTCGCATAAAGCAACCGTAGAAGTGGCTTCAAAATTGGAGCAGGGTACAACCTTTACCATCACATTCCCATTGGCGGAAAGTGTTGATACCGATACAATCGCAAGGCCCGGGCTGGTTGAGCAAACCAACAACAACGGTGATAATAATGCTCAATAGTTCATTTTCTGATGTATAAACGTGTGGAATAAAATGGACATTTTAGTCCGTTATATCTGTTTTTTTCTCGGTTGCAGGTCATTAAATAGCAGATAGGAGCTTGGCATAGTCTTTTTTGCATATCCATAAATCAACCACTGTACTATGAGATCATTGTTGTACCTGATTGCTGTAATACTGTTAATTGGGTGGGTGTTAGGTGTATTTGTGTATAGCGCAAAAGGACTGATACATGTATTGCTGGTGATTGCCATTATTTCGCTGTTGCTGGGCTTCATTCGCCGCGGCACTATTGACTAGCCTCTTTCTCTCTCCATATATCCTCTGTTGTTTTTCTAATTAGCTACAGCACTCACTGTAGCTAATTTTTTTGGCATATAATAACGAGAAGAAAAAGATACTAAGCAGACTGGGCCTGGGCAAGTTGTTTATCCAGATCGGAGAAACTGATAGGCTTTTCAATAACGCTGTACTTAGCCATGGGAGGCATTTCCGGTTGTTGCGGATGAAATGCGCTGATCATGTTGATATACATGTTCGGGTATTCCCTGGCAAGCTTAGGCGCCACACTCCAACCGATGCCGTCGGGCAGGTTATTATCCAGGAAAACAATATTTGGTTGCAGATTTTTCAGGAAAGAAACTCCTTCCTCCAGCGTGTGCGATAGATACACCTCGTAGTTTTTACGAAGAAAATAGCTCTTTAATAACAGGCACAGATCAATCTCGTCATCAATGATTAGAACTTTTCCCTGACCAGGCATAGGCAAATTTACTAGTTTCTTAGTCGCAAAAAAAACAATAAGTGCAAAATTATGCGATTCCGGCGTTATGAAATAAATATTTGCATGACAGTGCATGCTACAACGATATGAACAAACAAAAAAAGTGCCCCGGGTGTTGGGGCAAAGAATATCAGGCCGGTATACCGCTTGAATATAACCAGTAGCTTCTTAGTGCGGCTACCGTTTTCAATAAACTTTCAAAACTGTTTGGTTTAGTGATGTACGAGTTAGCTCCCAATTCATAGCATCTGCGCATTTCCTGTTCGTTATTCGTGGTGCTGAATATCACCACCGGTATATTCTTTAGTTCCGGATGCTGCTTTAGTTCTTTCAGCACCTCCCTGCCGTCTTTTTTGGGCATGTTGAGATCAAGCAGTATAAAGCGGGGAAATTTGGAGACGTTGTCCTGCGCTAAGGTTTGCAGGTATTCGAGTACTTCAACACCATTTTCAACAAAATGCAGCTTGTCTGTAAAACCGTTTTCCTCAAAAGCGGCTTGTAACAGAAAGCGATCGTCTGCGTCATCTTCGGCTATTAGAATAAAAATCTCCTCCATTCCCGGTCAGTTATTGCAAAGTTATTAAATAAACCTTTTTGTATTGGCATCTCGATATTAAAGCAATGCCTGTTATTTCTGTCAGCATAAAACAGGAACGTAATTTACTCTTTTAAAGCAGAATTCCAAAGCGGACTTGAAAACTACTCACTGAGGAATAATATCAACACATGAGCTTTAAAACGCAGTGCCAGCTTCGCATTCACGCTTTATAATGAAGGGCATAATCTTTATGTATTTTCTATGCCTGAAAAATTTCAAAATCCACTGTTTATGAGTACTCCCGATAATAATCGTAGTAACGATAAAAAAAGCGAGAAGCAAGCAACTAATCCGGCTTCGGCTACGCCTGACCAGGGGCGATCGGCGTTTAGTGCCGGAACCGGCCAGGATGATTCAGAACCAGGTCAGGGGGCTTCTCAGCTGGGTGGTGCAGCATACGAACAAGGTAGTGTTGCAGGAAAGGATAGCGCCAATAAGAATGAACCTGGCAAAGAAACTACCGAACAATCACAGGTAGGAACTCAAAAAAGTGGTGGCGCAACAGGATATGATGCGGATCGCGAGCAGCACCAAGTAAACAAAGATCGTGAGGACGTGAATAACGAACGAGACCAGGATCAGACCGATGTAGAACGTCCCCAGGTAACACCTGACGAACAGAGAAACGCGGGTAAGCAACCTGACAATCCAGATCTGCACTAATCTTCATCATTAAATTATATCAGAATGCTCCGTCTATTTGTTGAAAGGCTGTTTGGCATTGAAACAGCTGCAGAAGTCCTTGCTGAAGTAGGTGAGTTGTTGGAGGACCCGTGTTGCAGGGCTATCGACTTATCATCCCCTGCGGTCTATTCGATTTTCGGACGCGACTGCGCTCCCGGGGAATGCGTCCGCAATGCTGCAACGACACCGGAAACCGGCGCCGTGCAATACTGTAGGATATAACATGTTAATCATTTAATCAGATAAAAGAAAAACCGTCATTTATGAAAAAGACAAACGGAAGATCGTCATCCAATGGCAGATCCTCGTCAAATGGTCATGCAACCTCGAAAAGCAGTTCATCTTCAAACGGACGCAGTAATGGAAGTGCCAGCAGTAGGACGTCTTCAAAAAAATCTTCGTCTTCATCGTCTCGCGAGGGCTTGGAGAAAGTAATGAAGAACTCTTTGAAGGACATTTACTATGCTGAAAAGCAACTGGTTAGGGCGCTGAACAAAATGTCGAAAGCGGCGGAAAGCGAAGAGCTCAAAAACGCTTTCCTTAACCACCGCCAGGAAACTGAAGAGCAGGTGACGCAGCTGGAAGAAGCGTTCGAAATATTGGGAATGCGCGCAGCCGGAAAGAAATGCCCAGCTATGGATGGCTTGGTGGAAGAAGGTGCGGAAGCCATTGAGGAATTTGAAAAGGGGCCGGCTCGTGATGCCGCTCTGATCGTTTCGGCACAGAAAGTAGAACACTATGAAATTGCTGCCTATGGGTCTCTACGCGCTTTTGCTGAGACTTTGGGGTATGCAGATTGCGCAAAAATATTTGATCGCATCCTGGAACAGGAATCGAATGCGGATGAGATATTGAACCAGGCTGCGCAAACCATAAATCAGATGGCTGCCGAAGAAGATATGGCAGAAATGGAAGCATAACTGTAAAATTAAAATATCCAAACACTCTAAAAGAGGCAACACTGTTGCCTCTTTTTTTTATTTAATTTTATTTGCATGTGATATTTTAACATATTAAATAAAATTTGTACTATTTTCATTAAAATGATATTTTTATATGTGCGAAGTTCTCGTCGCACGGCCCAAACGAATTATTTTAATATTCCGTCTATAAGTTATAAATGTATATTATGTACAGGATTTTTGCGAAACGCGCAGTATACAGTTTGCTGTTTTTGCTGCCGTTAACCTTATCAACCAGCGCACAGATCGCCATCACTGCCAACCAAACAGCGGCCGCTCTTGTGCAGCAGCTTGTTGGTAATGGCGTCATCGTCTCTGGTGCAACACTGACTTGTCCGCAGCAGGCAAATGGCGTTTTCACCACTACTGGCGTTAGCAACCTGGGCATTGACAGTGGTATCATCCTCACATCGGGTCGCGCCGCCACCAATACCGGGGGGACCGGCGGAAACGGTTCAGCCGGCCTATTTGCCGCTACCAGTAATAATACCGGAGGTGATGCACAACTAAGCGCGCTGGCAGGCCAGAACACCTTCGATGCATGTATACTCGAATTTGACTTTATGCCTTCAGGCGATACGATAAAATTTAATTACGTCTTTTCATCGGAAGAATATTTTGGTTATTCGTGTACTGTATTCAACGACGTGTTTGGCTTCTTTCTTTCAGGGCCCGGTATAACGGGCTCAAAAAATCTTGCTGTTGTACCTAACACAAATATTCCGGTCACTGTTAATAGCACTACTAATCCATTGTATACTACTCCGGGCAGCCTTACGATGTGCCAGGCCATGGGAACAGGTTCTCCCTTTAGCCAGTATTTTGTGAATAACAGTAGTGGTAATTATGTAACTCACGACGGTTTTACCACGGTGTTTACTGCAAAATCTGCCGTGATACCTTGTTCAACATATCATCTTAAGCTTGCAATAGCCGACGGCGCTGACGGAACGCTGGACTCAGGTACCTGGATAGAAGCGGGTAGTCTTACATCAAATGCCATCAAAATTAAACCTATTGGTGGTGCCGGTTTATCCCAACCACGTCCGTATGCTGTGAGGGGATGTTTACCGGGGCAATTTGTGTTCAACAGGCCTTCGGCTACCTCACAGCCATTAACCATCAAATACCAGATCACCGGTACCGCTATAAATGGAACAGACTATTTGTTGATACCGGATAGCGTTGTGATCCTTGGTGGAGCTACACAGGCTTCCCGGACGATCAATGCGGTGCCGATCACTCCAGCAGCAGGTTTGAGAACTGTAAAACTCCGTTTGTACAATCCGTATTCATGCGGTGCTCCGCAAGTGATAGACAGCGCAGAACTGGATATTTACGATTCTCTGTTCGTTAAAATACTGACGAATGACACAGCTATTTGCGTAGGTAATACCATAAACCTGGATGCAATAGGAGATAATATCCTTACATTTAAGTGGATACCAAACAGCGTAGCCGATCCAACCTCATTACATACTACTGCATCTCCGGGGGTAAGCACCTTTTATACAATTGAAGCTTCCCTGCCGGGATCGGGATGCCCGCCTGCTCACGATAATGTTCAAGTGCACGTGCGCTACACACCAACGGTTGATGTAGGGCCCGACGTAACTACGTGCCTTGGTACTGCCGTTCAACTCAATACCAATTCAACTCCCGGGGGGCAGCCTTATACCTATTCATGGTCACCGGCAGCAGGTTTGAGTAGCGCGACGGTTCGCGATCCACTGGCTAATCCTACTGCAACCACTACCTATACTGTTACTGTAAATCCGGGTGCGATAGGTTGCGACGGCACCGACGATATTAAGGTGACCGTTCTACCAAATGACTTTACCCTCGGAAATAAGGACACAGCTATTTGTAAGGGTGAAAAAGTGGTGATACATGGTGCTGGAGCTCCGGAGTTTACGTATGTCTGGACACCGGTAAAGGGTGTTAAGATCGCGAACCAACTTCTGACAGAGATCAAGCCCGATACAACAACTGATTACTGGATAACCGCAACCTACCCGGGTTGTCCGGATATGAAACATCATTTCGTGATCGATGTGCAGCCTATACCGACCATATATGCGGGGGCTGACCGCGAAATGTGCCAGTGGGATACCGTACATCTTCATGCGACAGTCGCCCCAGGATGGTATAACTACAATCTTTCATGGAAGCCGGCATCAGCCATTATGCGCGGTGAGAAAGAAAAAGATGCCATCTTTGCCAGCGACTTTACAACCGACATGGTATTTATCGCATCAACAGCGATCGGCTGTGCCGATTCTGATATAGTAAAAGTTGTGGTTCATCCGGGTAATTTCGCTTCGATACAGCCGGAAGGCCCATGGGGTATCTGCCCGAATGATTCAATACATTTCACGGCAACAGGCGGAGTAAAGTACGATTGGTTTCCTAACACATTCATCAGTGCTCCTGATAAATCAAATGTGACCGTGTATCCTACAGCCAAAACAGTATACACGCTTTACGTTACAGACGAGCATACGTGCCGCGACACCATCGTAATGCCTGTAGTAGTATATCCTGAAGCTATTGCCCAACTAGGCGATGATATTACCTTGCATCCCGGCCAATCGCACCAGATGGAGCCTAAAGGGAATGCTTTGTACTTCGATTGGTTCCCTCGTGTGGGTCTCAGCG
>JAJNBR010000184.1 GCA_021156265.1 Flavipsychrobacter sp. | reverse complement strand
ACAGTGCACTGATAATGATAGTGGATAGGTTCTTCATAGAGTATGATTTGGGCGGCATAAAGATATGACTGTTTACACCAATTTTCGTTCCAAAATGGCCGGCTGCGGTATGCCGGCAGGTAATTATATAATGCAGTTGCATTCAGCCGGCCAGGATATTGCGCGGAGTTTTAGTGTGATCAACTAATTAGCTTTTTTAGAATAGCCCGCGGATACACTTTTGTTCGCGGGCTTCTTTTTGATTTCTATCGAGCGGAAGAATTTCTCTTTCAGCGTCCGCAATTGGTCCTCGGTCATGCCGCCACGCATAAAGTACTCCCGGTCCTTATACGCCTCGGTTATAGTAAGCATAGAAAATATGTACAGCTTGTTGTTGTAAAACAACATCCTGTCGTATTGCATAAACGGTGGATAAACATCATGGCTGCCGGGGCCCCAGGGGAAAGCTTTGATACGTGCAAAATGTTCCACCTCTCCACTGCTTGTGGGGCTCCACATCAGCATTGCGAAATTCTGTTTCTTCCATCTCCATAATTTTCTCGTTATGCTGTACGTAGTATACCTGCTCATTTTTTCCATCTGTGTTTTATAAACGAGTTCGGCAAGCTCATCCTGTTTTACGGGTCCCATCGCTGCTATCTCTTCGCGCAGATCTAACACTTTAGCCCAAAGTCTGAATGTGCTGTCGCCGCAGCGATAAAATGAATCGGCCCAATTCATGTTCTCAGGCATTTCGCAGGGAAAACTTATACTCACCAGTTCGTCCAGCTCATAATGGTGCCATTGTTCTCCGGTTGTTTCCTGGGCCAGTGCCGTGCCGGATAGCAAGCAGCAGATGAGCATTGTGAGCAGGGTTCGGTTCATGCAATTCTAATTTTTTATAAATAAACGAAAAATCTCAAACACTGCAACCGGCGGCAGTTTCCGCTCTGCCATTCGCTAATAAAAACCTAAAACGAGCTATCTCGTCCATAACAGACTGAGAAGCGCTGCATGCTGGCACAAAACTGTTATATCAAGCCTCGAAAAACAGGTAGGAAATGAGAGCGAAAGAATGGGTAGAACAGGCAGAGAGGACTTACGATAATGGTAAACGACAGTTTACCCGGCAGAAGCTGATAGATGCACTGGAGCGCATGACCGACGAGCAGGTCAACAGCCTCTGCAGCGATATCATGCACACGAATAATAGCACACCTCCCGCAGATGGCGCACATGCGATAGCAGGTGAAAGGCTCAACGCCCCGGCAAATTAGCAGGTACAGGGGCATGGTGTTTTAACCATTTTTATTAAATAACAGGATCATGGCAAGAGATGAGAAACATACAAGCAGAGGCGCCGCGCAAGACCGTAAACGAGTAGCCGGCAAACAATATTACGAGGTCAACTACATAGCCCGTAAGCTGGGTGTAGCGCCATCGAAGGTGGAAGAGGCCATACAAGCCGTGGGTAATGACCGCCGGAAAATAGAAGAATACCTGCAGGACAGTTCGCGCGGGAACCGCCGCTAGCCCTGGCCCGTATTGTTACTTTTTTTTCTCGCATTGCCTGCCCTCGTAGTCGGGGGGACAAGTGCAGAGGCCGCCGGTGCAGGTGCCGCCGTTGTAGCATACCACGTAGATACATTGGTCGTCGCGCTCTTTGCGGCACGAGGTGTACGCTACCGAGGAGAACATCACCAGGGTGACGAGGGTAGCAGCAAGGATAGAAGAAAGGTTTTTCATATGGATAACGTTGCTGTCGCAGCCGTTGCGGTCCGCGACCGGGAACAAGATAGGTCGAAAAAACGGGAAAAGGCCCGGATGACCCAGGCCTTTTCCCCTGACTTATTTTGTGCTACCTGATAACGCTGAACTGCCTGCTGCAGCTTTCGTTTGCTGCGTGGATGTGCAGGATGTACTGCCCCGCTGCCATACCGGTGAGCGATATCTGCTTGTTATAAGTTTTCTGCGCGGGCTCCTGCCACTGGCTCAGCAACCTGCCTTGCATATCGAAGATGCGCACCGAGAACTGCAGCGGTTTGCTGAACGACATGCTGAGGTTAACATAGCTGGTGGCAGGAACAGGATAGAGTTGCAGGTTATTTTGCGTGGTCACTTCATTTACACTAACCGGGAACCCGTAGTAATAATATTGTGCATTATATGGTTCCCATTGCCCTGTTATTATGGATGAGTCTATCTCGGTCCAGCTGGTAACCTGGTTGGCGAAGTTGTAAGTAAACAGCTCCATGGTTCGCCAGCCGGGGGAGTTTTTTTGTATGCTCACCAGGTTCGACTGCGCATTGTAGCTGTACGTGTTGTTGGTGCCGCCGGTAAACGCTGCGATGAGTCTGCCCTGTGCATCATAAGTAAAGTGATCTGCCCTGATCAGGTTACCCATCTGGTAGGAGCTATCGGTAAGGATGCGGTTGGCGGCATCTCGGGTAAATTTGAAGCTATCGTCAACAGTATAGGTGCTGCCGGTGGCTATCAGCCGCTTGAAGGTGGAGTCGCTGCCCGGGCCTGCTGCAATGAACGAGTCAATACTGCTGGGCGTCCAGGTGGCTGTGCCGATCTGCCAAAGTTCCCTTTTCAATTCCACCAGCTTGCCACCGTTGTACGTATAAAACTGGCGACTGAAATATTCCCATCCGTTACCGGTCAGCTGGTAAACAGTGCTCCCGGTAAGATTGCCGCTATTGTAAACGTACACCATCATATTACCACCGAAGTTTGCCAGGTAAGTGACGGTATCGGGAAGCATGGATGAATTGTACACATACGTTGTTTGAGAGGTGATATTGGGTACAGCTCCGTTCGTTGTTTCTTCTGTATGCTCTGTAATAAGCCCCGCTGAGTTGTACTTGTTGCGGTAGCGGGTGCGGTAAGTAGTCGTGGCCACTATGTGTGCATGCGTGGTAGTATCGGCATTATACACACCGTTGTTTGGGAAGGCATGACTTGGCGGAGGCACCGATATCCTGCTGGTGCGGCCGTTGTGGTGTATATGCTCCAGCGAGTCGACCAGCTTGGCTGTGCCGTTGTAAAATGCATACTGCGACTGTGCCCGGAGCACCGGCTGAAGTTGTGCAGACGCAGATAAGGCAGCAATGAAAGAAAGAAGGAGTAAAAGGTTGAATTTCATAGGCTTTGGTTTGAGCGATATATGTGGATTTAAAGATAGGGCATTCATTTTTGGCTATTGTCATTTTACTGTTGAGTCTGTGGCATTGGTTCGGTCAGAAGATTGGCTTTTCACTACGGTACTGCTGCTTCATTTTTTAACGCCATTTTTATTCGCCGTTGAGTTCGTTTGGGGTTAACAATGGCGTAACTTCGTAGTGCAGCGCAACGTATGCGGAGTTGAGAGACCGCAGGTATAGCTGCAAAGAGGAAACAAGATCGCCTCGCGGCGATTGAGGAGGATTAAAGTTCTTTATGCCATAGTGCATCACCCCGGCCATGGGATGAGGATTAGTGGTTTCACACCTTAAAAAATGCCGGTTATGGAAACGAGAGAAGAGATACATGAAAACCCTGCGCGTCGGCTGTCCAAAGCTGAAGCATACCGCATTTTGCAAATGTGCCATCACCTGGAGGGGCAGGTGTTTTACGAAGGAGGCGCAATGCTGGGCGAGATAGAGTGCGTAGCCGTATCGCCGCACGATGCTATCAATAAGTGGCTGTTCATTCATTTTTATGCAGATTGTCATGACCCGACTGAAGCGTTACGATTTTATACCGTACCGTATTACGATGTCATCCTGATCATTTGCACCGACAAGGGCCAGTTAACGTACCGTAACCTGGATGCTTACCGCCCGCAGCAGCAAATGACGGGGTGAAGAGCTAGCGCTGTGCAGCAGGCCGGTTGATGTTTTCAGTTATCCATTGCTGGAAGGCGGACACTCGTGTATAGCTGCCTTCCTGCCCGTAGTAGCCGCTCTTTAGCAGTTTTTCGATATCATATTGGGCTCCATGCGCTATGCCTACCAGTTCCCATTGTCCGTTACGTTCGCGAAACATACCACCACCACTATCGCCGCCGCCGCACAGTGCTTCTAATGTACAGGCCGTTGGGCTGCCCATGGTGCTGAGCTCTTTTGCGCCGGGATGATCGAAATCGAAACGGAGCAAGGTTTGTTGTCCTTTGTAGTCGGCGCCGGCAAAACTGTCAATTGTATTCTGTCCCGCAAGTTTGGTGAAGTGCTGAGCCACATGCTCCGGATCTGCGGCATTGCCCGATACACCAAAGCCTACTAACGTAACAGCCGCGCCGTTTTCATCGAAGCTTTTGCTGACTACAGCAGGTGTTATGCCGGCTACAGGTTCAGCCAGCTCTATCAGCACTATATCGTAGTTGTCACTGGCCAGGTATTCGGGCAATCCCTGCATCGCCTTTCCGCGATAGGCCTTGCCTTGAAAACGGAATTGGTAGCTGCCTGCGTTGCCGAGTCGTTTATTGACGGGCGTGTATACGGTCACCTGTTTGCCGTCTTCCATTATCGTGTCTTGCCTTGCTTCACTAATTATAAATACATGCGCGGCAGAAAGAACCCACTTATTGCCAATGAGCACACAGCTGCCTATGGTAGACATGCCCGGATTTACCACCTCGCCCACGCAATGGAACTGCGGCTGCTGCGCCAGCGCGCGGTATTTTTCTTCAGCCACAT
This sequence comes from Flavipsychrobacter sp., assembly GCA_021156265.1. Classification (GTDB taxonomy): domain Bacteria; phylum Bacteroidota; class Bacteroidia; order Chitinophagales; family Chitinophagaceae; genus Polluticoccus. The sequence continues at coordinate 1,455 of JAJNBR010000184.1, read as the reverse complement.
CGTGGCGATAGATGATGGCTGATGCCTCTGTGATAACGGGGATGCTTAGCAGGAGCAGAAGTGCTTTTTTCATAAGGGAGGTGGTTTGGGTTTACTAAGTAATAGCTTGTTTTTCTAATGTAATGTTAAGAGTGCGCGCACTGGCTACCGCGCAGACGCCAGGCAGTGTAAACCCTGTTGCAGTTTGCGGGCTTCCGTCTCAGTGTATCGGGTCATGATGGGCTGAGCATAGCGTAGCACCTTTTTATCAGAAGAGTCGCGCGTAAACAACTGTTCATACCGTACTTCTTTAATGAGCTGCGTTTTTAGCCTATTGAGGAGTGCAGTGTCGGCTGTAAGTTTTTTTGGGATGTTATACTGTTTGTGCCAGGCGTCCGGATAATTGAGTGTAAAACTGCCATCAAGCAATATAGAAAACGACGCGGCTACATCTACAGGCAAAGAGTTGTGCGTATAGGTATCCCCGTTTGTGAACAGGAAACTAACCCTGCCGAAGAATAAGGGCATGAGGTCACCAAGCCGGTATGAGTCCTCGTGCATGTGATTGGCGTTGAGAAACAGACGGCCGTACCGGCGGACTACCCATATTGATCGGGGTATAGGATGGTCGCCCGAAGCATATGTCTTATCTCGCTGTGTGAATATTTGGGGCTTTTTGCTGTATGGTTTCTTTAGTGGGTAATGTGTCCGGTACTGGCGCTCCGTAGTGTAGCCTGCGTCGATAATGGAGGCACAGTTTTGTGCGGTCGCATCGTACAGCGTAGTGGTCAGTATTATGGCGGCCAACATCGTGCGCATGTAGCTAAGGTATGAAAGGGTGTATCATGGCAGGGTCAATTCCGAGTGATTGAGTTCTTACCTATTTTACCTCGCACTGGCGCTTTACGCCGAAACCATTTGTGATCTCGTCATCGTCGCTTGCATCGCAGGCTGTTTTTGCATCTTTCTTTGATATGGCTTTTATGTCGATCTCGTCTGTTTCTTTGGTGACTTTACCGTTGTCATGCCATTCTATGTCGCAGGCACAGGTGTATGTTTTTATACAAGAGGAGGTACTTAGTAGAACAAAGGCGGCGAAAATGAGTGTGAAGTAGCGCATGTGATGGTTTGTTTAGGTAGACAAAATAGAAAACCGGGGCGATATTTTGTATATAGGTAATGAAAAATTAATGGTATAAGCGATTGGTTTTCAAGTTGTATTTTTTGGAAATGTTTACTTTGGTATAGTTTTGCGAAGTTGTAAAAAGAAAAAAAATGGTCTTCGCGAGCTGACGGTTTAGGGTTTCGGCGCAGAAAAAGTTTTTACTGTTTTTGCTACCATTTATAATAGCAAAGATACGTAAAAATATTGTATTGTGAAAATTGATTATTGTGTGTTAGGCTGCTTCTCTTTATCTCAGCCTTACTTTTCTTTTGCTTGCCCAAAAGAAAAGTAACAAAAGAAAAAGGCACTTC
>JAJNBR010000183.1 GCA_021156265.1 Flavipsychrobacter sp. | reverse complement strand
TTTCTATACGCTCAAAGCTGGTTGATTATATGCGCATATAGAATGTTGATTGCGTAACTCAGCAAAAGGAAGTCTATGGAACAAAAAACCATCGTAACTTTAATGTTAGAGAGGTTATGAAAGGATTTGTTTTTTCTGAGTTTAGTGAAGACCAAAACAATAAGACTCCGTTTGAGCGGCTGTTCGGCACTTTTATGGAGCTGCTGCAGTACACTAATGGCGACGCTGCCGAGGCGCTGAGCTGGTTGACACAGCTTGACCGCGAATATGGCCTCTCGTCTGAAGACTATGGCATTGGTGACTTTATTGAAGACCTGAAAAACCAAGGCTACCTAAGCGAGGACGAGTTGGATGGCAGCTTTAAGATCACGGCCAAAACCGAACAGACCATTAGGAAGCAGTCTCTTGAAGAGATATTCGGTAAGCTGAAGAAAACTAAAGCTGGCAGCCACCATACTTTTAAGAGCGGCCAGGGCGATGAGATCAATCCTGAAACACGACCATATGAATTTGGCGATGCACTGGAAGCAATCGATTTTACCGGCAGCTTAAGGAACTCATTTGTCAACCATGGCATAGAGCAGTTCAACATGCAGCAGGACGACCTGGAGATCTTCGAAATGGATTTTAAAACCCAGACGTCTACGGTGCTAATGATAGATATCTCCCACTCAATGATCCTTTATGGAGAAGACCGCATAACTCCTGCCAAAAAAGTGGCGATGGCCTTAAGTGAGCTGATAACAACCCGCTATCCTAAGGATACATTGGATATAGTGGTGTTTGGTAATGACGCATGGCAAATAGAAATGAAAGAGTTGCCCTACCTGCAAGTCGGGCCTTACCACACCAATACAGTTGCGGGGTTGGAGCTTGCCATGGATATCCTACGGCGGCGCAAGAACCCTAATAAGCAAATATTCATGATCACGGATGGGAAACCTACCTGCCTGAAGATCGGAAGCAAATATTACAAGAACAGCTTTGGCATCGATAGTAAGATCCTGAATCGTACACTAAACCTGGCAGGTCAGTTGAAACGACTGAAGATACCCGTGATCACCTTCATGATTGCCAGCGATATGTACCTGCAGCGCTTTGTGAGAACCTTCACTGAAGTGAATGGTGGCAAAGCCTTCTATTCTTCGCTCGACGGCCTGGGCCAGTATATATTTGAAGACTACGAACGCAATAAGCGCAAACGCCTGCGGTAATTTAGCTTACCAGCGTACCAACCTTTTTCCCGCTTACAACGTTTAATAGATTGCCGGTGGCATTCATGTCAAATACGATGATCGGCAAATTGTTTTCCTGGCAAAGCGTAAAGGCAGTCATATCCATTACCTTAACACCCTTTCCGATCACTTCTGCGAAGGTGAGCTCAGTGAATCGTGTAGCTGTTTTATCCTTCTCCGGATCAGCAGTATAGATGCCATCTACGCGTGTGCCTTTCAAAATAACATCAGCGTTGATCTCGATAGCACGCAAAGAACCTGCGGTATCGGTAGTGAAGTAAGGATTGCCGGTGCCGGCGCCGAAGATCACCACGCGGCCCTTTTCAAGGTGCCTGATGGCGCGGCGGCGGATGTAAGGTTCTGCAACCTGTTCCATCTTTATCGCGCTCTGCAGGCGGGTTTTAACGCCTACCTTTTCCAAAGATGCCTGAAGTGCCATGCCGTTGATGACTGTAGCCAGCATGCCCATGTAGTCGCCTTGGGCGCGCTCGATACCAGTTTCCGACTCGTTCATGCCGCGGTAGATGTTGCCGCCACCGATCACTACAGCCACCTGCACACCGATATCCGTTATTGCTTTAATATCGAGGGCGTACTGTTCCAGCATTTTGGGATCGATACCAAAATTGCGGTCACCCATGAGCGACTCTCCGGATAATTTCAGCAAAACGCGGTTGTACTTGGGCAGCATGTCAGAAAGGCTATTTTGTGTGCAAAGAAAAGAAAAAAACTCCGTCCGGTCATACTAACAATTACCTGTGGGCGTATATAACAATACTATCTTAGTCCACACCCCCGTTTATAGTTTATATATTTACCCCCCGATAAGCCAACCCCGGAATGCTCAGGAAAATATACATAACAGGGATAGCGGTATATATAATGCTGCTGTGCCTTTCTATCGCCTTCTATAAAGAACGCCTCCTGTTTCTCGATCATGCCTATTATCTCTTCCAGATGATCGCCCGGGAGGGGTTTGCCATCTTTCACTACCGGTTTATCTCGGTCTTCAATGAGGTGCTTCCTTTCCTGGCCATAAAGCTCTCGATGCCGCTACAGGAGGTCATGCTGGCTTACTCCATGAATATCATTCTCTTTCACCTCCTGTGTTATATCATTTGCGGCTTGCTCCGCGACTACCTGGCAGCTATTGGGCTGCTGTTATTCTCTATCCTGTTCGCCACCCATACCTTCTATTTCGCGATATCGGAGATGATACAGGCTACCGCGCTGCTGTTCCCCTTTATAGCACTGATGCGGCGATATGCAACCACCGGCAGTAGGTACCTGCCTGCCGTTCTTCTGTTGTTTATACCCATCATCGCGTTTGCACACCCGCTTATGGTTTTCCCTGTCGGCTTTATGCTGGCCTTCTTTTGGCTGGACAAGGACACCCCTGTTTCTACCCCGACAGCCTTATGGATAGGTGGTGCTTATGTGGCAGTGCTCCTATTCAAAACCACCTTCTTCAAAGAACCTTACGAGAGCAATGCCTTTGGTAACCTGCGCAATTTCAAAACGCTGTTCCCCGATTACTTTACTCTTTACTCCAACAAGACCTTTCTTATCAACTGTTTTACGCAATACTACTGGATACCCGTTAGTATCGTCATCATCGCTGCGACCTATGTGCGCACCCGGCAGTGGTTAAAGCTGGGCTTGTTTGCAGCTGCCTTCCTCGGTTACCTGGGACTCATCAACATATCGTATCCCGGCCGCGATGTGCAAGGCTTCTACATCGAGAACCTGTACACACCACTGGCTTTCTTCCTGGCTTTACCGCTGGCTTACGATGCGCTGCCGCTTCTGCTGCAGCGCCGACGGGTTTTTGCCTGGTCCCTGCTGGGGCTTATCACTGTGAGTGGGGTGGTGCGGATATATGCCGCACATGAGCCGTACACAGCTCGTGTTGACTGGATGCGCCGCTACCTGGATAGGCACGAAGGCCTGAAGATCATGGCAAACGAAAAGCATGCGCCCATGGATACGCTGCTGATGTCATGGGCGACGCCCTATGAGTTCTGGCTGATATCCACCGAGGAGCGCAACCGGACTGCTTCCATCATCTTTTCGGATAATATACAACAGGTGGGCTGGGGCTCAAGTCTTACCTACGACTTCGTAACCCACTGGGGGGCTTATTCTTACGACTCGCTCGACAAACGCTATTTCAAGTTTGCCGACAGTTTTGTATCCTATACCGTACTGCCTTAAGCGAAAGGTATTTTTACTACCTGTGCTTTTACGGCCTTGTCGCGGATCATGACGAACACGTCGCTGCCTTCTGTTGCAAGGTCTTTACGGATGTAAGCCATACCGACAGCTTTCCCCAGGCTTGGGGCTTGTGTGCCAGATGTCACATAGCCGATCTCTACGCCTTCAGCGTTCTGTATCTTGTAACCGTGGCGGGGGATGCCTTTATCTATCATCTCGAGGCCTACCAGCTTGTTTTTGATGCCTTCGGCTTTTTGTTGTTCGAGAATGTTACGGGCGGTGAAGTCTTTTGTGAATTTGGTGATCCAGCCCAGGCCGGCTTCAAGCGGTGAGGTGGTATCATCGATATCGTTGCCGTACAGGCAGTAACCCATTTCGAGGCGGAGGGTATCGCGGGCGCCAAGACCGATAGGCTTCAGTCCTGAAGGACCACCCACGCGAAAAATTTCGTCCCAGATCTTTTCGCCTGCGCCGTCTTTGTCTTCGAAGTAGATCTCTACGCCGCCTGCGCCGGTGTAACCGGTTGCGCTTACGATAACGTTAGGAACGCCTGCGAAGGTGCCTTTTACGAAAGTGTAATATTTGAGGTTGGTGATGTCCATATCGGTAAGCTGCTGCATGTACTGCACGGCTTTAGGGCCTTGCACAGCCAGCAGGCCTGTTTTGTCCGATATGTTGTGCATCTCCACATTCTTAGTGTTGAAGCTGCTGATCCAGTTCCAGTCTTTCTCGATATTGCTGGCATTTACTACCAGCATATAGGTCTTGTTCTCTTCTATGCAATACACCAGCAGATCGTCTACGATACCGCCCGAGGCATTAGGCAGGCAGGAGTACTGCGCTTTGCCGGCGGTCAGTTTGCTGGCATCGTTTGTGGTAACACGCTGGATCAGGTCGAGGGCGTCAGGGCCTTTCAATATGAACTCGCCCATGTGGCTCACGTCAAATACACCCGCATTCATACGCACCGTATGGTGCTCTTCATTGATACCGGCATAAGATATCGGCATGTTGTAACCGGCAAATTCTGCCATCTTGGCGCCCAATGCTATATGTTTCTGCGTAAATGGTGTATTCTTCATGTTTGGTTTTAATTGCGGGCAAAGATAATCCGGCAATTCGATAATGTGGCAACGTAGAGCGCTGAAATCATTGATGCATCATTGCCGCACCAAATGTCGCGGGGAAAATGTTACATTTTGTTAGCTGGAATGAGGATTTATTTTTCTGTTGATATTGGTTATTAATACTTTAGCGTCACAAATGTTATGTGTTTTTGCATGATGTTTAGTTTTCATGTGTTGTGTCAGGTATTTTAGGTTTGAGGTAGTGTTTTTTACTTTCATTGAGGCCGCGAATAACTTCCCCGACAGGAGCCAGGCCCGCAGCCTTACGTCGGTCGTCAAGACCTTCAGGATCGTCAACCGGCCGCAGCTGCCAGCCTGTCGAATCCTGGTTTCGCTGAAACTGGGTGCCGTACAATTGTTTCTTTCCTGTGTTGAGGCGAACACGGTCAACCAGGTAAGCGTAATGCAGGGCTGATGCCTGGTTGTAGTCAACTGCAAATTTCATCAATTCCAGCACCTGCTTTTGCAGCGCCGTATCGGCATCCTGGTGCTGCACTAACAACCAGAAGTCATCGGCGCCCTGTACGCCTGCTATCGAATAGTCTGGGAATGAACCGGTTTCGTCGAGTATTTGTTTAATAGCGGCGTTGTGGTAGCTATCCACACTATGAACCTGCTGCCATGCAGCTATAGCTTCGGGGCTTCCATCACCATGCCGTGCTACGGCAGAATCCACCATCCGCCTGGCCTGCTGGTCTTCGGCTACCATATCTGAAAGCTTGCGCGCCAGCAGAGTGTCATGCGCTGTAGCCCCGGCTAAGAGTCCTGAGCCTGAGATCAATACCCATATTAGCAGCATCGCTTTCATCTATAGCAAATATACGCAATTTTAATTGTACGAAAAATTATAACTTTAGGTATGCCTGACAAAAAGCCCCATCCTTACGTCGAACACCTGGCGAAAGACAAAAAGTTTGCGCAGCTGCTGAAGGACGCCCAGCCGCTGGCGCTGAAAAAGAAGAAAAATTTTCACCTGCACCTTTGTGCTTCCATCATGAGCCAGCAGCTCTCGGTTAAGGTGGCGAAGGTTATTTACCAGCGTTTTCTTGACCTGTATGGCGGCAAAGAGCCGACACCGCAGCAAATTGTTACCACTGCTCCTGAAAAACTCAGGGCGATAGGCCTTTCTAATGCCAAGGTGGCTTACGTGCAAAACGTAGCACGCCACGCCATCGTTCATGGTATGGAGGATAAGAAGCTGCATGCTATGACCGACGAAGAAGTGATGGAATTTTTGCTGCCCATCAAAGGCGTGGGTAAGTGGACGGTGGAAATGCAGCTGATGTTTGCGCTGGGCCGCGAAGATGTGTTTGCAGTTGACGACCTGGGCATACAGCAAGGCATGGCCAAACTATACAAGCTGGACCCCGCCGATAAAAAAGCGATGCGCGAGAAAATGCTTAAAATATCTGCTAAATGGAAACCTTATCGCACGTACGCCTGTATGCATTTGTGGCGGTGGAAGGATAGCTGATCTTTATAAAATCTTTATATTGTTGCGCAAGGATTTTACGTCCCGCTTATAGTTACCTGCCTA
>JAJNBR010000182.1 GCA_021156265.1 Flavipsychrobacter sp. | reverse complement strand
AAAAAGTTTTCCAAACATCTTTACCTGAACGGCTATATTGCTTACGGCACTAAGGACAAACAGTTCAAGTACAATGCCGGCGCGTTGTGGATCCCCAAACGCCTGCCGCGAACGTACGTGTTTGCTTCTTACACAAGTGATATAGACAGGCGCATTAATTATTACGATGATGTAAGCTTCGACAACATAGTCAATCTGGCTGTTCGCAAAAGCGGTATCCCATTGAAGTTCGTGTTTTCTAAGGAAGCGAGGCTGGAAGTGTTCAAGTCATATCATAACGGTTTTAGTCATAAGCTGACGATGCTGAAGAAGGATTACGATCCTTATGACCCGCTTCCATCGGTGAGCATATTTACTGATGCTGCCGGGCAAGGGACCAATACTATCTCTAACACCGAAGTCGAATTGTCTTTACGCTATGCTTTTAAAGAGCGTTTCCTGGAAGGCAACTATTACCGCGTGAGCCTGGGTAGCAAATATCCTATCATAGAGGCGCGCATTGCGACAGGGCTAAAAGATGTATTGAACGGCGGATACAATTACCAGCGGATAACCTTCACCGCATCAGACGATGTCAGGATAGCACCGTTTGGCTCATTGTATTTCAACATATTTGGCGGAAAGTATTTTGGAACGCTACCTTACCTATTGCTGGAGAATCATCCCGGCAACGAGAACTATTACTATAATAAGTACGCGTTCAACATGATGAACAAGTATGAGTTTCTCAGCGATCAGTTTGTAGGCGCAAACATCGAGCATTCTATTGGCGGAGGTGTATTCAGGTATATACCGCTGGTAAAAAAACTGAAGCTGCGCCAGTTTTGGACAGCTAAGGGTGTAATAGGCAGCCTGAGCGATAAAAACAGTGCGCTCAATCTCAACAAAGGCTACGATTTCAAAACGCTTGAAAACAGCCCGTACATTGAAGTAGGTACAGGCATCGAGAATATCTTGCGTGTGTTCCGCATAGATTTCGTTTGGAGAGTGTTACCTGAAGCACGGCCCAATGAGCCGAAGCAAAAATACTTCGGCATATTCGGAAGCATGAAGATCGACTTCTAAAGTTTCCAGTTATCTATTATCTGTTGTGCGTGGTTCTTTGAGCGTACGCCTTTGATGATGTGAAATATCTTTCCGTCCTCGTCAATAAGGAAGGTGGTACGCTTCACGCCCATGAATTTATTACCATATAGATTCTTCTCAGCCCATACCCCGTATTTTTCGATGATCTTTTTATCAGGATCTGCCAGCATCGTAAAGGGCAGGGAGAATTTTTCTTCAAATTTTTTGTGCTTGGTCACATCATCGGGGCTTACACCTATCACAGTAACGCCCTTCGTTTTCAATAGTGAATAATTATCCCGCAGGTTGCAGGCCTCGACTGTACATGTGGGCGTGTCATCTTCCGGGTAAAAAAACAACGCTACTTTCTGTCCCTTAAAATCGCCGAGGGAAACAGTGTTCCCGTTCTGGTCTTTTGCCTTTATTGCCGGCGCTTTGATTCCTGCTTGTAGTTCCATGATCAGCGTGTAAAGTTATAACGCAAAGTTTGACTATTGTCATTTTCATCTGCTACTGTTACAACCAGTGTATGTTTTCCTTTCGGGCAATGCTCATCAAATTCGTAAAACCAGGTATTGCCGCGCTGCTCAAATAACAACCATTTACCATCCAGCTCAGCCCTGAATTTCTTTACAGACGTGATTTCCTCCTTTGCGGTGAAACTGATACGCGAGGCTTTACCCAGGTCGGCGCCTTCTTTTTGTAGTGAGGACAGCTGCGGCGGTTCCCGATCCACTACCAGCTTATAATCGCCAAAGTTTCTTACTGATGCTTTATAGCTTCCGTTTTCGAAACTGGCAGCCTTGCCCGTTTCTTCCTTACCATCGATGCGTACAAGCGCGACCTTGTTCCTTCTATCGGTCGGTATGTTATTGTCGGGTTTTATATACAGGTCAAACCAGCTGTGTACCGGGACATAACTCTTGCCAATGCTGTGCTTGTCGGAGTAGCCGTTAGCATGCGTCGTCCGGCTATACTCAAAACAAACATCATCATACAACGCATTCTCAGAAAGGGTGAAGCTGATATTTTTATTGCTGAACTTATTTGGTTTGCCGGCGGTGAATAGGTTACTGCATGGCGGTTGTTCTTTCGATGCGGGTTTATAATACAACACGCCTGTTATTTCCGTTTCGTTTCCCGCTACATCATCAAGCTTAATTTTCACGGGAAGAGCTTCGTTTTCATCAAGCGATATGTCCGAATATTTTCGTGCGTTTACCAGCGCTTCAGCGCCATACCCATAGATATGATCCAGTCTGTTATTCTTAAGTTGAAAAAGCAGTTGTATCCATTTGCCCATTTGTTTACGTGTTTTATAGTCGACATAAGCATGGAGGTATCGGGTTACATCGTACCCTATATCATCAAGCACAATCTGTGTAAATTGGCCTTCACCTGGCATTAGGAGTGCTGTATAAAAGTTCAGTGTGTTACTGCTGCCGTTCATAAAATCGTTTACATGAATGCCTATGCCAACCGCCTCGGTGTTTACATAAACCGTGTCAAAAACATAATCGTCGCCTTTTTTCTTCAGGGGTACAAGCCGTACCTGTTGTTCATAAATGCTCCTGGTTCTATCATATACGGCTATCTCAATTGGCTTAGGTGCAATAGTATCTTCTATCGTAAACCCAAATAACTGAGGATTGAGCGGATGTTCTGTTTGCGTATCGCGTATCTCAAAATGCAGGTGCGGGGCAGTAGAGCTGCCGGTATTTCCGGACCATGCTATTTGTTGCCCTTTTTTCACCGGGAACATATCGGCAGGCACAGGTATATCCACTGTCCAGCTTTCTTTTTTATACTGCTGCTGGCGTACGAACTCCTGCACTTCAGGAATGAAATCATTGAGGTGGGCATATAAAGTTGTATATCCGTTGGGATGGGTTACATACAACGCATGACCAAAGCCACCAGGTTCCATTTTTATCCTGGAGATATAGCCTTCGGCGGCAGCATACACCTTCATGTTTTCCTTAGCCATGGTCTTTATGTCCAGTCCGCTATGAAAATGATTAGACCTGCATTCGCCGAAGTTACCTGCCAGCATTATAGGTATGTCAAGGGGGTTACGAAAGTAATCCTGTGGGTAATCCATCCGGTTTTGAGCGTTAGCGCTCATACTGCCAAGAGCCAGGACTAATAGCGCGAGATTTTTTTTAAACGACATACATGCAAAATAACACATCCTGCTATATGCTTATACGGATTTACTAAATGCCAAAGCCACTATAGACACAAACTAAACTGCTGTAGCACGAAATACCTTAGCTTTGCCGCCGTCAAATTCCCGCAGGAATTTACGGTCAAAACTCAACAATGCTCAACAAGCTTAAAGATAGATGGAAGGTTAACGGTATGCAGCTGCTGCTGATACTGTGTACGTTCGCTATCGGTGGCAGCATGTGCGGCTACCTTGGCCGGAAAGTTTTAGAATGGCTGGAGGTTGAGAAAGGAGCGCTTTGGGTTGTCCTGTATTTGCCGCTTATAACGATTCTCTGGCCGTTTTGCGTATTGATCGTCAGCATTCCGCTTGGGCAATTCCCCTTTTTTAAAAATTACCTCGCACGCATCGCGAGACGGATGCGCATCCTGAAGTGATCTTAATGCAAGATGGCGCGCAGCACGTCCAGCGACTTTACATTGCCAAAATGCTGCGTATGGCGGTGCAAAAATTCAAGATACCAGTCAAGTAAATTAAAACGCATCTGCGAGTTGATGCTTACATCTTTCAGGCTGTCAAGGGTTGGACTTTTTAGTATGAGTGCCAGCGCCTGCGACTCTGCATCGCTAAGATAAGGCGGCGCAGCAGGAGGATTAGCCGCAAAAACTCCTTCCCGCAGGTGTACATGAGGCGTTTGCTGTGTGTAGGTGCCTGCGATATCAAATCCCATCAACCCGCCTATAGTCGCCAGGAAAAAAATTGGATAATTGGCAGCGGCGGCCAGGGGAGTTTCATCCAGCTCTTTAAGGTAGTTAAAGCTAAAGTCATATGCATCGGGCATTGGTGCATGCTCCGGCAATAGGCGCAGCAAAACTTCTACAGAAAAAAGGGCGATGGTGTTCTTGACGATGTCTTCGTGCAGCGAACGGTAAATGTAGGCCGGCTGAAACTCCCTGATGCGCTGCAGGCTTTGTTGCGGCTTTTGATACACCACCATATCCAGCAACATGCCGGGCTGAAACAGTCCGGCACGTTGTTGCTTTTGTTTGGCGCTGCGCACTCCCTGTACCAGGTAACTTTGCACGCCGTATAAGCGGGTAAATATGTTTACTATCAGGCTGGTATCGCCGTATTTTAGCGTACGTAAAACGAGCCCTTGCGTTTTTTGCAGCATGATCTACTCCATGAACACCATCTTTCCGGCGTGTGTTTGCGAGCCGTCGCGGTTGGTAACAAATATCAGGTAAACACCCGATTGCGGACGCCTTCCGGTGTAGTCTTTGCCATCCCACGTAGCCTGCCCGCCGTTAGCCCGCATTCTGTGCACTAGTTGGCCTGATATATCCGTAATGCGTACATCCGCATTTTCAACCAAACCTGTTATAGCTATAGTACCATTGAAGCCGCTGGGAACCGGATTAGGAAAGGTCACTACGTCTTTATTTTCCGATCCGCCTTCTGTGGCAGTGCCCCTGAAGCTAACAAGCCCTTCTTCCGTGCTGATGTATACATCGCCGGTCACCTGGTCTATGGAGATGGTTTGAATATTGTTCGATGGCAAGGGGCTGTTCTCGGCAGTAAAACGCATCAGGATCTCGTCGCCTTCGGGCGAAACCAACCATACTCCGTTGGTAGTTCCTATCCATTTCCTGTTGCCGCCGTCTACTGCTATGGCGTGCACCTGTTCGTTCTGGAAAAGATAACCCGCAAATTCGTCGAACTGCACCACGCGCAATTCAGACTCGCAATCGCCTGTTATCACAGAGCCTGAACAAGCGACAATGCCGATACCGTTGGCGGTGCCTATCCAGATAGAATTGTTTTGATCTTTGGCTAATACGAAGACCTCGTTATCGGGGAGGCCGCCGCTGCCTTTCCCGGCTACAAGATGCCGGTGTCGGTCATCTGCAATGTTATCGGGTGTGCCATTGTCATCATAAGCGATTACGCCGCCACCGCGCGGAGATGCCCACCATTTTTGCCCGTTGTCATCTATGATAAGATGAGCAGCGGAATGAGGATAGATCCTTGAGTAAGGCACGAAATACTCGTACCAGTTACCGTCCTTCATTTTTACAACCAGCTCGTGCGTTCCGCCAAATACGTTCATCCACAGGTTACCCTGTTTGTCAAATGCCAGGCCGCTTACGCGGTAGGTGCCCCCTGCTCCGGCGCTTTCGTCAAAATATCCCTGCTTAAAGATCTCGTACGAGCCGTCGGCTTTCAAAACGAACAACCCACTCTGGTTCGAACCTGCATACACGTTGCCGTCCGGCCCCTTTACGATCTTTACGAAATCGAAGGTCGAATCGCCGAAGGGCGGGTATTCAAACATTTTGTAAGGCTTCCATTTTTCGTCTTTGAATTGTGAGAAGCCTGCGCGGTTATAAGTGTAGATCCAGCGTTCGTCGTACCCGCCGTGTGCAACCCAAAGTTCTTTATTGCGGGCATATACGTCAAACGAAGTATGGGTGGTTGGCCCTTCCGGCAGATCGGTGTTGAAATAGTCGTTGTCACCCGGATTGCGCCTTTTTAGACCGTTAAATTCGTCTGCTATAAAGGTTGCGCCGCCCTCTATTTCCATTACCTGCTTTGAATAACCAGCTGTTCTGAAGGAGTCGGCCAACTGGAACTGGAGATTAATTCGCTTTACCTTGCCGTCGAACGTTTTATAGTTTTCGCTGATCCAGACACCGTCTTTAGCAGCATCAATGTGGCGGGTCCCGAGCTGTAACAAAAACCCTGTTTTGAGAGGCAGCAATACTGATAAAATTCCTGGTTGTATCGAGCTTATTCCACGACGAGAAATCCTGGATAGCCGGGTTTTGTTTGCCAATTGAGTACAGTCCTTTGGGTGTGGCAGCGAAAATTTCGTTTTCTGTAGTTGTGACACCCGTAACCGGTAATAGCTGGTTGTTCATAGAGAACGTATAGCTTTCCTTGATCTCGCGTTTTGCCAGGTTGATGACCACGATGCCTATATCCGTACTTAAATAAGCCAGGCCGTTTTCTGTAAAAATATGGTTGATGGTTTTTGATCCGGTGACGGTCTTCAATTTCAGATCGGGGATGTTATAAAAGCTGTTCTCCGAAAAAAGATCGATATTGCTATTGCTGTAGGCCAGCACAGCTGTTTTGGTT
>JAJNBR010000008.1 GCA_021156265.1 Flavipsychrobacter sp. | reverse complement strand
TTGGTAGCATACATTTCTAACCTTGGTATGGTGCCGATGATCAATTCAAATGGCCATGTATTGAAATTGCCATTGATCAAAAAACTAAATGAGGCAGGACTATTTGGTATGCAGATAAGCTGCGATAGTCTGGAAGATAACGAGGTAACGCAAAAAAGCCTAAAACGCCTGTTACCCAAACTGGAATTACTGAAAGACCATGCAAAGTTCGTAGTACGTATCAATGGTGTGCTCGGGTCTGCAAATCCACATGAAATGGAAACGGTCGCTAAAACGATTGTCAAATACGGCTTCATCTTCCAGTGCTCATTAATGCGTGACTCGCAAGGACAGGCTCTGCCTTTAAGCGATGAAGCAAAAGAGGTATATCAAAACATCAGGCGATTGAAAGGTCGTCTGCCTAGAGCATTAAATGACAATTTCCAATTACCACTATCCCGCGGCGAACAGATCAACTGGAAATGCCGTGCAGGTGCCCGTCATTTTGAAATAGATCCGAATGGATTGGTGCACTTGTGTCAGCCTAAAACGGGTTCGCCGGCAAAGCCACTTCTGGATTATACTGTCAACGACATCAGGAAGCATTACAACTGCGCAAAGAGTTGTACAGCCCGCTGCCCGATCGCATACGCACATCTTGGTAGCCGGCTGGATCGTTATAGAGGTCAAAAAATGTCTGCATAATGGAACTAAGTTTGATCATCCCTGCTTACAACGAAGAGGACCGCATCATTCCTACCCTGCGGGAGGCCTACGCTTATCTGCTAAAGAAAAAGGTACCATTTGAGATACTGGTGATAGACGATGGATCTTCGGACAATACAATCGGAGTATTGTCCAAATTAAAGCAAGAGCTGCCGGCCCTTCACATCATACCAATTGCCAAAAACAAAGGCAAGGGAAATGCGGTACGGAAAGGTATGCTTGCAGCAAAAGGAAATATACGTGTGTTTGCCGATGCCGACGGTTCCACACCAATTGAAGAACTCGATAAACTATTGCTGCCGCTGTCGACAAGCAATGCAAACATAACTATTGGTTCGCGTTATATCACAAGCTCAGAAGTTATCAAAGCACAATCGAAAACCCGCATCGCCTGGAGCAGAACGGTCAATAGGTTGGTACAGGGAATGCTCTTGCCGGGCATACTTGATACCCACTGCGGCTTCAAAGCTTTTACTTCAGATGCAGCAGAAAGGGTTTTTTCAATGTGTACCATTAACGGCTGGTCTTTCGACCTGGAAGTACTAACAATAGCACGCCGGTTGCAAATGACGATCGTAGAAGTACCCGTAAAATGGGCTAATGATGAAAGGAGTAAAGGAAAATTGAAACACCTGCCGCGTGAAGTGTACAGTTTTTTCAAAATAAAAAGAGCCGCATACCGATCGCTGCATAAACCAAAAGCGAGTTGATAGCATAACATGATCTGTTCGCACAGATCATACAAAAGGCTCCCGAGGGAGCCTTTTATTTTATTGCTGAACCGCCTGCGAAACTTTTTCGGTCACCGTTGCCGGTAAAGTGATGACAAAGGTAGCCCCTTCATTAATCGCGCTTTGAGCGCTTATAGAGCCGTTGTATTGTTCAATTATCTTCTTACAAATAGATAAGCCTATACCAGTACCTTCATATTCATCAAAGCTGTGCAGGCGCTTGAAGACGGTGAATATCTGGTCGGCATATTGCTGATCAAAGCCAATACCATTGTCTTTAACGACTATCCGGTGGTATTCCTGATCCATCACAACATTGGGCACATCGTTCAGATGCATTCCTTTCTTTTTCTCCGCATATATACTGATCTCAGGCGCCACATCTTCTTTACTGAATTTAAGCGCGTTGATGATAAGGTTCTGAAATAGCTGTCTGAACTGCCCGGGAATGATATACAGCGTTGGAAGCTCACCTATATGGAATACAGCGTTCTTCTGCTCTATCTGTATCTCGAGGTCAGACAAAACGCCATCCAGCAAAGCATTCAGTGGGGTTTCCTGGTAGGAGTCATTGTGAGTAGCCGATCGTGAAAATGCCAAAAGATTTTTGATCAGCAGCTGCATCCTGTTTGATGCTTTCATCATACGGTCAAGAAGCCCCTGCCCTTCATCCCCTAGCGGGTCTTTATATTTAGCTACCAGTCGGTCGCCGAAGATGATGATCTTTCGAAGCGGTTCTTGCAGATCGTGCGAGGCTACATAGGCAAAGCGTTCGAGCTCTTCATTCGTAACCTTGAGTTGATTGATATTTTCCATCAACTGCTTATTCAACCTGTTCACTTTTTCTTCAGAATTGATCCGCTCAAGAATCTCGCGCTCCAGGTTCTTATTTGCCGCAATGAGTTTTTGCTCCTGCGCCATCAGCTGATGGTTCTTATTATATAACTCAACATACACCGAGACTTTTGCACGAAGCAGATCCGGGTTGATCGGTTTGTAAATGTAATCCACACCACCCATCTGGTATCCTTTGAACATGTTTTCCTCTCCATGATCATTGGCTGTGATAAAGATGATAGGGATATGTTTCAGTTTGTCCCGCTCATAGATCAACGTGGCTGTCTCAAAACCATTTAGATCCGGCATCTGTACGTCCATTAGTATGAGCGTAAAATCATGCTCCTTCAACAGTATTTTGAGTGCTGCCCTACCGGAGTTGGCCTTGACAATGACATACCCTTCCTTGTCCAGGATAGTTTCGATCGAGAAGAGGTTGTCTTCCCGATCGTCTACTACGAGTATCTTGTTTACCGGCTTAGGTACAGCAGCAATTTCTTCTTCAAAAAATTCCATTCAACCTACTATTTATACAACCAAACCCTCATCAATGATAGCAGCTGGTCAATTTTAACTGGTTTTGTAATATAATCGGAAGCCCCTGCCTCTATACACTTCTCCCTATCGCCTTTCATCGCTTTTGCGGTTACGGCAATGATAGGCAGGTTAGTATTCTTGTGTTCACGCCTGATCTTTCCTGTTGTTTCATATCCATCCATTTCCGGCATCATGATATCCATCAACACCATATCAATATTGTTATTCTCGTTCAGGATATTGATGGCTTCCTGACCACTTTCTGCGGTAATGGTATTGATATTATATTTCTCAAATGCCGTGGTTAAAGCAAACAGGTTACGAACATCATCATCCACAACAAGGATGTTCTTACCTGCCAACACGTCTTCACGCAGCCTCAGGCTTTCGATCATCTTACGCTTTTCAGGCTGCAGATCTTTATGATTCAGGTGCAGGTGCATTACTGTTTCTTCAAGCAGCAGCTCAAGAGAGTTTACGCTCTTCAATAATACCCTGTTAGCAAATTGCTTCAGCTGTGTCCGCTCCCTGCTGGTAAAATCTTTAGCTGAATAAATAATGATCGGTGTCATTTGCATCTTCTTGGAGCCATGGATCTCCATGATAAAGTCAAAGCCACTCACATCGGGCAACATGTAGTCGACTATGACGCAGTCATACACATTTTCTTTCACCAGCGACAAGCCTTCTTTTCCGGTCGATGCGATGGTAATATCTACCAGCCCATCGTTATCAAGCACCTTCGCGATTTGCGATGAATCCAGCTCATTATCTTCAATTATCAGCAGCTTTTTAGGCGTGCGTGCATTGAACTCAACTATATCATCAAACAAAACTGAAAGAGCTTCGTTCTTCAATGGCTTCAGGTGGAAACTTCTCGCACCGCGCTTCATGGCCAGCAACCTGTTCTCCTCACCCGATATCAGGTGCACAGGAATGTGTCTGAAGTTCATATCATTTTTGAACAGGTCAAGTATTTTCCAGCCACTCGCATCCGGCAGTTTCACGTCAAGCGTAACTGCTATCGGGTTGTATTTGTTTACCAACTCGAATACTTCCCCGAAATTCGATGCAATCACGACTTTCAGATCTTTCTCATGTGCTTTGTCGATCATGATCTTGGCAAAGCGAATATCATCTTCTACTACCAGCACTATCTTGTCGCTGCTGAGGATATTGTTCCTGTCGTCACCCTTTTCATTGATCAACTCATTAATTCCATCCATGTCGCGCTCAGGTAACTTAACCGTTGGAACTGTCTGGATGGATATCTTTTCATCGTTCTGCGCCAGCTCATATTCGCTAATGGTAAGCGTGCTTTGTTTTTCTTTTTTAACCAGGTTAGGATTATATTCTATCGGCAGGTACAGTGTAAAGATACTTCCAGCACCCACTTCACTATCCAGTTCGATGGAACCACCTAACAGGTCAGCAAGGCCGCGGCTGATGGATAAACCGAGACCGGTACCACCATATTTACGGCTCGTAGAACCTTCGGCTTGCTGGAAGGCTTCAAAGATGATATTTTGCTTGTCCTTCGAAATACCGATACCTGAATCCCTGATTTCAAAAGCAACAACTTGTTTAGCGTTATCAAGGCTCGGATTACCCGGCTTCCAGTTTTTCTGCGCCTTGTATATCCTGAACTTAACTTCACCTTTTTCAGTAAACTTAAAGGCGTTTGACAACAGGTTCTTAAGGATCTGGTTAAGACGCTGCACATCGGTCTCAATGATATCCGGCAAGTCGTTGTCCACATCGATGCTGAACTTAAGGTTCTTGCTTTCAGATACGTGTTTGAACGTTGTCTCCACAAACGAGGTAATCTCGTTGAAGCGAACATTGATGAAATCTGCGGAGATATAACCAGACTCGATCTTCGAAAGGTCAAGGATATCATTGATCAGCTGTATCAGGTCATCGCCACAACTGTGGATCGTTTTCGCGTAGCGTATCTGTTTCTCGGTAAGGTTACCTTCATTATTCTCAAACAATTGCTGTGCGAGGATCAACAGCGAGTTCAGCGGTGTACGCAACTCGTGCGACATGTTGGCAAGGAACTCCGATTTATACTTGGATGTAAGAGTCAGCTGCTCGGCTTTTTCTTCCAGCGATTTCCTGGCTTCCTCCACCTCTTTGTTCTTTGCTTCCACCTCTTCTTTCTGTTTAACAAGAAGGTGAGCTTTGTCCTGCAGCTCTTCGTTCGTTCTACGCAACTCTTCGGCCAGTGATTGCGACTGTTCGAGCAGGTGCTCTGTTCTCGAGTTGGTTTCGATCGTATTCAATACGATACCGATACTTTCCGTCAGCTGGCTTAGGAAGTCTAAATGCGTTTCACTGAATGTATCGAAAGATGCGAGCTCAATTACCGCTTTAATATCTTTCTCGAACAACACCGGCAGAACGATCAGGTTAAGCGGAGTTGACTGGCCTAAGCCTGATTTGATCTTAATATAGTTCTTCGGAACGTTGGTTAAAAGGATACGTTCTTTGGTCATGGCCACCTGTCCTACCAGGCCTTCGCCCAGATTGAACTCTTTCGACATGGATATCTCCTGGTTGAAAGCATAGCCTGCAAACAGTTTGAGTTTCCTGTTTTCGAGCTCCTCATCTTGCTCCAGGATATAGAACATACCATGCTGCGCGTTTACCACCTGTGCCAGCTCAGACAGGATACGGCGTGTTACCGTATTCAGGTCTTTCTGGCCTTGCAGCATCTGTGTAAACTTCGCAAGGTTCGATTTCAGCCAGTCTTGTTCCTGGTTCCTGAGTGTTGTTTCCTTCAGGTTGGCGATCATCTGGTTGATGGTATCTTTCAATTCTTCCACCTCACCTTTTGCTTCCACGCGAATCATTCGCGTAAGGTCACCCTTCGTTACCGCCGAGGCAACTTCAGAGATCGCACGCACCTGCGTTGTCAGGTTCTCTGCCAGCTGGTTCACGTTCTCCGTCAGGTTCTTCCAGATACCCGATGCACCCGGCACGTTCGCCTGGCCACCCAGCCTACCTTCTACACCCACCTCGCGGGCCACCGTAGTCACCTGGTCGGCAAATACCGCCAGTGTATCGATCATCTCATTGATCGTATCTGTCAGCTGCGCCACCTCACCACGTGAGTTGATCGACAGCTTTTGTTTCAGGTTACCAGTTGCTACCGAAGTCACAACCTTGGCGATACCACGCACCTGGTTTGTCAGGTTCGAGGCCATCATGTTCACCGAGTCGGTAAGATCTTTCCATGTACCTGCCACACCTTTCACCTCGGCCTGTCCACCCAGCTTACCTTCCGTACCCACCTCACGCGCCACACGCGTCACCTCGAAGGCGAAGGAGTTCAGCTGATCCACCATCGTATTGATCGTGTTCTTCAGATCGAAGATCTCGCCTTTTACGTCGATGGTTACTTTCTTAGAAAGGTCACCAGATGCCACCGCCTTCGTCACCTCGGCGATGTTACGCACCTGCGATGTCAGGTTACCTGTCATCTGGTTTACCGAGTCGGTAAGGTCTTTCCAGATACCTGCCACACCCGGTACGAAGGCCTGGCCACCCAGCTTACCATCCGTACCCACCTCACGGGCCACACGCGTTACCTCAGAGGCAAAGGCGCGGAGCTGATCCACCATCGTGTTCAGCGTTTCTTTCAGTTGCAGGATCTCACCGCGTACGTCCACGGTGATTTTACGAGACATATCACCATTCGCCACCGCGATGGCCACATCGGCTATGTTACGCACCTGGTCGGTAAGGTTACCGGCCATCTGGTTCACCGAATCGGTAAGATCTTTCCATGTACCACCCACACCCGGTACGTGTGCCTGGCCACCCAGCTTACCTTCCGTACCCACCTCACGGGCCACGCGCGTTACCTCAGAGGCAAAGGCGCGGAGCTGTTCCACCATCGTATTGATCGTGTTCTTCAGCTCAAGGATCTCTCCTTTTACATCCACCTCGATCTTACGCGAAAGGTCACCGTTCGCCACCGCCGTCGTTACCTCGGCAATGTTACGCACCTGGGCCGTCAGGTTAGAGGCCATTTTATTTACAGAATCTGTTAAGTCTTTCCATGTACCACCCACACCCGGTACGTCGGCCTGTCCACCCAGCTTACCTTCTGAACCCACCTCACGGGCCACACGCGTTACCTCCGAACCGAAGGAGTTCAGCTGATCCACCATCGTATTGATCGTATTCTTCAGCTCAAGGATCTCACCTTTTACGTCCACCGTGATCTTACGCGAAAGGTCACCCTTCGCTACCGCCGTTGTTACCTCGGCGATGTTACGCACCTGGGCTGTCAGATTCGAGGCCATCTGGTTCACCGAGTCTGTAAGATCTTTCCATGTACCACCAACACCCTGCACTTTTGCCTGTCCACCCAGCTTACCTTCCGTACCCACCTCAAGGGCCACACGGGTCACCTCCGATGCGAACGAGTTCAGCTGGTCCACCATCGTGTTGATCGTTTTCTTCAGCTCAAGGATCTCACCTTCCACATTCACCGTGATCTTCTTCGAAAGGTCACCGTTTGCCACCGCCGTTGTTACTTCGGCGATGTTACGCACCTGGGCTGTCAGGTTCGACGCCATCTGGTTTACCGAATCGGTCAATCCTTTCCATACACCACCTACACCCTTCACTTTCGCCTGACCACCCAGCTTACCTTCCGTACCCACCTCGAGGGCCACACGGGTCACCTCCGATGCGAACGAGTTCAGCTGATCCACCATCGTGTTGATCGTATTCTTCAGCTCAAGGATCTCTCCCTGAACATCCACCGTAATTTTCTTTGAAAGGTCACCGTTCGCCACCGCCGTCGTTACATCGGCGATGTTACGTACCTGCGATGTCAGGTTAGAGGCCATCTGGTTCACCGAATCAGTAAGGTCTTTCCACATACCACCGGCACCGCGTACCGTTGCCTGGCCACCCAGCTTACCTTCAGAACCCACCTCGCGCGCCACACGGGTTACCTCTGAACCGAAGGAGTTCAGCTGATCCACCATTGTGTTGATCGTGTTCTTCAGCTCGGCGATCTCACCCTGCACATCCACGGTGATCTTCTTAGAAAGGTCACCGTTTGCCACCGCCGTCGTTACCTCGGCGATGTTACGCACCTGGTTCGTAAGGTTAGAGGCCATCATGTTCACCGAGTCAGTAAGGTCTTTCCATACACCACCTACACCTTCCACCGTTGCCTGTCCACCCAGCTTACCTTCAGAACCCACCTCACGCGCCACACGGGTTACCTCTGAACCGAATGAGTTCAGCTGATCCACCATCGTGTTGATCGTATTTTTCAGCTCAAGGATCTCACCCTGAACATCCACCGTAATTTTCTTTGAAAGGTCACCATTCGCCACCGCCGTTGTTACATCAGCGATATTACGTACCTGGGCTGTAAGGTTCGAGGCCATCTGGTTTACCGAGTCGGTAAGATCTTTCCATACACCACCCACACCTTTCACTTTCGCCTGCCCACCCAGCTTACCCTCAGAACCCACCTCACGCGCCACACGCGTTACCTCGGCAGAGAACGAATTGAGCTGATCCACCATCGTGTTGATCGTGTTCTTCAGCTCAAGGATCTCTCCTTTTACATCCACCGTGATCTTACGTGACAGATCACCTTTCGCCACCGCAGTCGTTACCTCGGCGATGTTACGCACCTGGCCTGTCAGGTTCGAGGCCATTTGGTTCACCGAGTCGGTAAGATCTTTCCATGTACCGGCCACACCTTTTACCTGTGCCTGTCCACCCAGCTTACCTTCCGTACCCACCTCGAGGGCCACACGGGTCACCTCCGATGAGAACGAGTTCAGCTGATCCACCATCGTATTGATCGTATTTTTCAGCTCAAGGATCTCTCCTTTTACGTCCACCGTAATTTTCTTCGATAGATCACCTTTCGCCACCGCGGTCGTCACATCGGCAATGTTACGCACCTGGGCCGTCAGGTTAGAGGCCATCTGGTTCACCGAATCGGTAAGGTCTTTCCATACACCACCCACGCCTTTTACTTTCGCCTGGCCACCCAGCTTACCTTCCGTGCCCACCTCGAGAGCCACACGGGTCACCTCCATCGAAAACAGGTTCAGCTGTTTCACCATGTCATTCACCTCTTTCGCAATGCGCGCAAATTCACCCTGTAGCAAGTGGTCGCCTATTTGGGTAGGCATTTGCTGCGACAGGTTACCTTTTGCTACAGAACTGATTACACCCGCTATCTCGATAGTCGGGTGCACAAGGTCTGAAATGAGTGTATTGAGTGAGTCGACACCGGTGCTCCAGTTGCCTTTCGCAAACGGCAACTCAATGCGGTGGTTCAGTTTACCCTGTTTACCGATGGTGTTACTGGCACGGGTAAACTCCTGGGTCATTTTCTCATTGAGCGAGATGATATCATTAAGCGTATCGCAAATCTTACCACTGATACCTACCTGGTCGATCGGCATACGGACATCGAAATTACCATTGCGGACTTCCGTGAGTACCTTCAGCAGTTCTTTGTATAAATTCTCAGAAGGGCGACTGTCATAGCCTGATTCGTAACCGGCGCCGTTGAGTTCTTCATGTTTCCCGTTGACGATCTTCCCGTTGGCTTTGCCATTGGGTGTTTTTGCCGGGTGAACTGTTGAGGTTGGGGATTTGGATTTTCCCCGTTTTGGGGAACTTTTTTTGGGCAGTGTCACAACCTCGTCGGTTTCCTGAGGTGCTACCTTGCGTGTGGTTTTCGTTGTGCGGTTACGCTGTGTACTCATGTTCAGGCAAATGTTTTTGCTTGTTAACTATGCGTTATTACAGAAAAAACTACTGTATTTTGAGGTGCGTATTAACAGTGAAACCAGTAAACACACTTCAAAAAAAACCGTAACTCCCTGTAAATAATTGTAATCGAAATAATTAAGCACAAAATAATCGTTCCAACAAAAATCACATAACAAAAAAACCATCATTCAAAAAACGCTGACATGCAACTGGCTATTGAGATGCAATAAAATCGCCATAACATCAAGTATGAATTTTATCAGAATTTAATTAGTCGGCTCATAGTCCGGCGTTGAAAACATGGAAAACGACCTTAAAGACATAAAACCTCCTGTTGAATTTTCAGGCGATGCACAACTGCTGCTTTATACCCGGTACGGCGATCCCAGGGATATTGGCTGGGACCATAAATGGATCACTGAATGGCATGTACACCAACGCTTCCCCTGGTTTCCAGAACCAAACATACGTATCCATAAACACTTCGCACCTCTATTGGAGCGCGCCTTCACCGAACTGGAGGCCGCAAACCTGCACCAGGAAATCAAAACGCTCGATAGTTCCTACGAACTACGATTGATGAAAGGTAGCGAGGCTGTTCTTTCCGTGCACAGTTGGGGTGCTGCCATCGATCTGAACGCTAAGCAAAACCCTTACGGAAGCTTAGGAACATGGAGCGATGGATTCATAAATATCATGAGCAGGAACGCTATTTTTTGCGGGCAACAATGGCCCATTCGCAAAGATCCAATGCATTTTTCTATGGTAAATGGTTAAATACCTGTAACTTTTTAACGTCATAAACGTTAAACAGGTATGCAGCTAAAAGGAAAGACCATTTTTATTACCGGTGCCAGCAGAGGCATCGGCAAGGCGATAGCATTGAGACTAGCCAGGGAAGGAGCTAACATAATCGTAGCTGCAAAGTCAGTGGATGAAGACCCACGGCTTGGGGGCACTATACAGCAGACAGCAGATGAAGTAACTGCCGCGGGTGGTAAAGCCCTGGCTGTACAATGCGATATCAGGGACGAAGAACAGATACTCCAGGCGATTCAAAAAGGTACCGCCCTCTTTGGTGGACTGGATGCGCTGATCAACAATGCTTCTGCTATTAACCTTTCCAATACGCAGACACTGGAAGCGAAGCGCTTTGACTTAATGCACGATATCAACGTACGCGGTACTTTCCTCGTTACGAAGCACTGTATACCTTTTTTGAAAAAGGGTAACAACCCGCATATCATTACCCTTTCACCACCCGTTGACCTTGACCCAAAATGGTTTGGCATGCACCTCGCGTACACCCTGGCCAAATACAATATGAGCATGATGACCCTCGGCTGGTCGCAGGAACTGAAAAAAGACGGTGTAGCTGCTAATTCGCTTTGGCCCGCTACTACAATCGCTACCGCAGCAGTGAAAAACCTGTTGGGCGGAGACTTCCTTGTTCAGCGGAGTCGCAAGCCTGAAATAGTCGCAGAAGCTATCTACCATATACTTCAACGACCTTCGACCGAGTTAACCGGAAATTGGCTGCTGGACGAGCAGGTATTGGCTGATGCGGGCATCACCAACTTTGATGAGTATGCGGTCAATCCCGGAGGGCAATTGCAAAAAGACCTTTTCCTTAACTAACAATACATAAAGTGAACACCATTCTCTCGATCAACCAACTTTCCAAAGCTTACGGACCGATACAAGCTTTGAAAGGCGTGTCATTCGATGTGCCAGAAGGCAGTGTATTTGGTATACTCGGTCCAAATGGTAGTGGTAAGACCACCTTGCTCGGTATCATACTCGATGTGCTCAACGCAGATGCCGGCAATTACCAGTGGTTCGGCGGCATGCCAAATGATATTGCACGTCGCCAGTGCGGCTCTTTACTGGAGACACCCAATTTCTATCACTACCTCTCGGCCATGGACAACCTGAAGATCGCAGCGGCTATCAAACAGCGCGGTGATGATGACAGGTTGCGCGTATTAGAGCAGGTAG
Organism: Flavipsychrobacter sp.; assembly: GCA_021156265.1. Classification (GTDB taxonomy): domain Bacteria; phylum Bacteroidota; class Bacteroidia; order Chitinophagales; family Chitinophagaceae; genus Polluticoccus. The sequence goes on along the minus strand of JAJNBR010000008.1, from coordinate 11,597 downwards.
GCCTGCTGCAACGTAAAGACAGCGCTTTCCAGACTTACTCGCTGGGCATGAAACAGCGTCTTGCTATTGCTTCCACCCTGCTGGGCAATCCAAAAGTGCTGGTATTTGACGAGCCCACCAATGGCCTCGATCCTGCCGGCATCGCCGAGATTCGGGAACTGATTTTGAAGCTGAACCGCGAAGGTTTCACCATTATCATGGCCAGTCACTTGCTGGACGAGGTGGAGAAGGTATGCACCCATGTGGCCATCCTAAAAAAAGGCGAGCTGCTGGTAAACGGCCCCGTAAACGAAGTACTACGCAGCGAAGACCAGATAGAAGTAGCAGCCGACAACCTCCAGGTTTTGCAGGATGCACTGCGCACCATGCCCGGCATCACGCAAATGCGACCTATTGTCGGCGGTTTGTTGCTCTCGTGCGAGCGAACTGTTGATCCGACACATGTCAACCAGCACTGCATCAGCAAAGGCATTGTGCTGTCGCACCTGGTGCTTAAGAAGAAGAGCCTCGAAACCAAATTCATCGAACTCACAAACCAATAATTCATGAAGTCCTTACTCGCTATAGAATGGCTCAAATACAAAAGCTACCGCACCTTCTGGATCCTTACCGGCTTTTTCATTGTGCTGCTGCCGCTGTGGAACTATGGTATTGCCAACAGCCTGTTTAATATCAATGGCAGCGGCAATTCAGGCATCAACGTCCTCAACCAGGTGTACTCTTTTAGCTACGTTTGGGAGAATGTTGGCTTCTGGGCAAGCATCTTCGTAATGTTCATCTCCATCCTGGTCATCATTCTTACTACCAACGAATACCAGTATCGCACCAACCGGCAGAACGTCATAGATGGCTGGAGCAGGATGCAGTTCTACCACGCAAAATGGCATGTTGCTTTGGCCCTGGCCGTACTGACCACAGCTTACGTCTTCATCGTAGGCGTAGCGTTTGCGCTGCGTACCGACAGTATGAGTAATTTTCCCGGCCATATCGAAAAGCTATTTTACGTTTTCGTGCTGTCACTCAACTATTATGGTTTTGCCTTATTGCTGTCATTGTTCTTCAAGCGCAGCGGTATTACCATAGGTTTGTTCTTCCTGTACAGCATGATCATTGAAAGCCTGGTCAGCCGGCTCATCAATTGGAAGGTGGGCTCTCATCTGGGTAATTACATGCCTTTGCAGGCCAGCGATGAACTGCTACCCTTCCCTATTCTTGATATGCTCAAGTCTGTGGCCAGGTTGCAGGATGCTCCCCCGGCAACCCCTTATCTCATTGCTTCAATTGTGTGGATCGGCATCTATTATTTTGCTGGCCGCCAGAAATTACTAAAGAGCGATTGGTAAATTTGCCGCATGGCAACAGACAAACCGGTCATTTTAGTAACGAACGACGACGGAATAGCTGCACCCGGAATTTTCAACCTGGTACAAGCTGTCAAAGAACTTGGAGATGTAATTGTAGTAGCGCCCGATAGCCCGCAGTCGGGAATGGGACATGCCATCACCATTGGCCACCCGCTCCGGCTGTATAAGGCTGATATATTCGGCGATATACCTGCCTGGCAGTGCAGCGGTACACCTGTTGATTGTGTCAAACTTGCCCGTGATAAGATACTGCACCGCAAACCGGATATCTGCGTAAGCGGCATCAACCACGGCGCGAACTATTCTATCAATGTTATCTACTCCGGCACCATGTCTGCTGCTATGGAAGCTGCCATAGAAGGCATTCCTTCCATCGGCTTTTCGCTGCTGGACTTCAATTACGACGCCGATTTTACCGTTGCCCGTAACGTGGCCACCACCATTACCCGCCGGGTGCTGGAGCAAAAGATGCCGGCCCATACCTTACTCAATGTCAACATCCCGATCGTGCAACCGCATGAGTTCAAGGGTATGAAGATATGCCGACAGGCTTATGCCAAATGGAAGGAGGAGTTTGACCACCGCATAGACCCAAGGGGTAAGGACTATTACTGGATGACAGGCAAGTTCGTGAATATGGATGAGGGGCATGATACTGATGTCGAAGCCCTGGCTAGGAACTATGCTTCCATTGTTCCGGTGAAGTTTGATCTGACCGATATGCAGATGAAGACAATGCTCGAGGAACAATGGAAGGACATGGTATAGCGTTTTGTTGCCGTTTGTTGCCGAATTGGGGTCTTTTTCAAAGGTGACAACGTCCGCTTCGCTCAGTTGTTGCCGTTTTAGCCGTACTACTCAAACTCCATCATCAGCTCCTGGCATGAAACCGCCTGGATATCCGCCTTTTTTCCGTTTTGTTTGAGCAATAGGAAAAAAACCTCTCCCTGTTTGATATCCATATTACAGAAAACATTGGCCACGTACTTATACAGCCGCCGCTGATGGTTGAGTGGTACATTCAGCTCCCCTATGCTCCATTCATTCACATCCAGCGCAACCCCATCCTTTATTTCATTTATGCGCAGGCAGTATTTGCTCAGCGCGTTGTTCACTTTGGGCAACTCACCATCTGAGATGGCAACGAATAACCGCTGCTCCTTGTTGGCATAAAGCTGAAAGGATAAATTGTTATCCCAGTAACCGAACAGATTGAATACGGGCATCAGCCAAACAAACACCAATACTGGAAGTAATTTCCAGTTGAACTTGCGACCGGCTACAAACGCTATCTTATCCCGCGTATCGTAAAAACCCAGGATCACAAATGCGATCATTGCGAGGTTCCAGGGCACTACAATATAATTATAGCCGATACCCAGCGGACTGATGAAGAACAATATGAGTATATGACTGCCCACTGCAAGTACCAGGCCCACCAGCCTTGTTTTAGGAAAATACAGGAACACTGCCATAACTATTTCAATAAAAGCTACCGCATACCCAAACGGCAGTATCGCTTCCACCAACTTAGGGTCGGTGATGTTGAATAGCTTGGTAACCATCAGCTGGAAGCTTATTTGGGGGAAACTCGGATTTATTTTATGCAAACCGCTCCACAGGTATACGCCGATCATCATCAGGCGCACGTAGTGTAGAATGCCCCCGTTATCAAACTTCGATCGAAAGATAAAAGGTATCATCATCAGTATGTACATGTATACCCAGGCTTGCCAACGGTTCTGGTCGCGCATTAGCAATAGCCAGAGCAGGAAGAGAAAACTCACATTCAAATAGGACTTCCGGAGAAAACAATTGACAGCGAGCACAGCGATCATTGCGTACACGATAACCTGATCGACCCCGGCTGGAAAAGCAGACAGGCTTGTGGTAACAGGGAACATCGGGAACATCCTGCCGGATATCCATAACTTGAACGACATCACGATACCGGCGATCAAAGCAAGGTATAATGTTATCTCTGTTGCCTTTATTCGTTTGTCGGGGGTTAATGATCGTTGTATAGCGGCTGGCATGGTGAAATCAATATAGGCTACAATGGGCGGATTTTTTAGCGATAACCCCAATTATCCGGGCTTGTTGTACAAACCTCCTGTTAAATTGACCCTACTGGCCAGTTGTTTTCTTCTGAATTGCTTACCAGTATTGAGTTTATCTGCGAATTTGTTACAGTTTGTTCATAAAATAAGATCTTTCATTTGCATTCACTAGCTCACTGCGTTTGGTTGTAGTTGTTTTTCAATGATCACATTTTGCGATTGGCTGGGAACCGAAGCTTCAAAGCGTTGTGTTGGGCCTTTCATTGTCATAGGATTTAAAATAGTCGACTGCGAGCAATCGACTAACAGATCCAGATCACAATGCAAAAATACGTTATTTTTACAATATATTCAACTTTATGATTCGTCCTTATAGGTAGTGATCCAATGCCAGGCCAGCACAGAAAGAATCAAAAGGGTAACGCCAAACAGTATCACCGGCTGTTTCATAAATAAGAAGATGTAGAATACGGCAATACCGAGAATATTACTGGTAATTGCAGGATAGTTTCTTAACAAGGTATCCAGCTTCAGTTTAAACATGGCCCATTGTACCCCGAGGCACATGATCAGCACCAGGCCATAAAAAAGAAAAGTGCCCGGGTCAATTGGATCCGGGTCGGTTATGTACTCCCAAAGGGAAATGAAGCCAAACATGATCAGGCTGCCTAAAAAAGTGCGGTACAACAATCTGTTCAGACTGGGTATGGTAAAAGTTTTGTTTTCAGCCACCATAACAGTACAGTTTTGACTAATAACGTTTTACTACGCGGTTTAATTGTGCCAATTAGCGTCAGACTCCTATTAATTATACACACAATGGGAATAAAACATTAATATTTAGAATGAATTAAGATTACTTTAGTTGCGATAAGGGATTTTTTCACATCAAAATCATTCACACATGAAATGCTTTCCCACATGGAAACGCCTACCTGTAATTACAGGTATCGTCCTTCTATTTCTTAGCAGTTGCTGCAAACCAGAGCTAATCGGAAACGTACCCAACACCCTACGCCCGCAAGAGACCAACAACTGGTGCTGGGCGGCCACCACACAAATGCTGGCACAACACCTGGGCGTCTCCATTACCCAGTGCTCGCTGGCCAACCAGGCTTTCACCCGGACGGATTGCTGCAACCCGCAAAACGACGGAGCTGCCTGTCCAAAAACCAACAACTGTAATATGCCGGGCTGGATCATGCTGGACGCTGCAGGTTGTAAATCGGACGAAAGCACAACCGGGCTGAGCTGGGAGAACCTGCGCAAGCAGATATTCTGCAGCAAAAAACCAATGGCCTGGGCTTATGGCACAGATGGCGTAGTGGGCCACGTGGTTATTGTAAAAGGCTACCTGACCCTGAGCGGCACCAACTATGTTGTGTTGAATGACCCCTGGGGACCGTGTATGGGACAAGAACGCATCATTACCTACGCCGAGTACACAGACCCGGCAGGTACATCCACTCACTGGAATACCTGGTATAACATAGCGAAGAAGTAAACTTTAACCATCAAAACAAGAAAACATGAAACTCATACAATCGATATTAGCCGTACTTTTCATGATACTGGCCACAAGCTGCAACGACATGAACGAAGACGGAGACAACCAAAGTGGCGACGAAAAGCCAAAAACGTATGGTTCTGCAGCGGAAGCTGCCGAAGCCGGTAAAGCCGACATGCTAAAGGCAATGGAAAACGGCGTGAACTTTGGCGTAGACAGAGCGAAGCTGCAAAGCTCTACTCCCGGACAGCCCATTGCAAAACAATCGGTGGATTTTGGCGCCCTGCTGCAGGCAGACAGTGCCATTTCACTGGACCGAATCGCTACAGGCGAACCCGTAACAGCTGTACCATTCATTATCGGCCCTGAAATAGTGAGCATCGTAACACTGCGCAATGAAGGTGCCCAGTTTGCAGTAGGCGCACTTGGCGATTTGCAGCTATCAACCGAACTAAATACCGTATCGCAGGCGACCGGCGGTGCAGCGCAGGGTAAAGTGATTATCTATGAAGTACCCAACCTAAATGCAATAGTGTATGCCGTTGGTGACACAGCGGGCGCTGTATACTACACGTCGTACAACAACATGTCGCCAAGGCAGCCGTTACGTGCACCGGAGCTCATGCGTTTGCTGCAAGCTGATGCGCAGAACTTCCAAAAACAATTTGGCGATCAATTGCCAAAAGGCAAGCTCGTCAGGTAAAACAAACTCAACAATTCACTAACCCTTGTCTATAAAAAGCCGCGCAAAAACGCGGCTTTTTTACATGGCTTTAACCAGCTACCAAAAGCGCTGTTAATTGCCGTAGCTATTATTGTTAAGGGCTTGAAATCGGACCGATTTTTTTGACATGGTAAACGGATATAATTGTTGGGATTAAAAATTAAGAGTATGAAAAAGATAGTATTTGTGTTGGCAATATTCGGGATGCTATTCGCATCATGTGCTAATGAGAGGGAAACCGTAAAAGCTGATCCGCAGGAAACAGGCTACCCGGCACAGCCTCATAACAGCTCGCAGCAAATAATGCAAGACAATTGATGCAAAGAGAGTGAAAATGACGAGTGAGAACGAATAAAATGATGAGCTATGAAAAAGTTGATATTAGCACTGACCGTATTGGGAACGATGACAGTTGTCTCGTGTTCGCGAACGACATACAGCGACATGTATTATGATCCATATAGAGGCACGGAAGATCCGATGACACATGGTGGACATGAAAACCTGGAGAATGCGGACCATATAGTACCGCCGGAGAGCCCGAATAGTAATGATGCTCCAAGGAATCTGCCAGCCATAGCAGACACGGTGCAAAACCGATAACTGAATCTCTAAATGGAGTCATATGAAAAAGATAGTATTGACAGCAGCGTTGCTGGCGGCTGTCCTGTTGCAGGCATGCTCTGCCGGACGAGAGTCGTATAAAATGGGGCGGGATCCGCACTATCATGGTGGATACCGGGACGTGGATTACCGGAACAATCATGGATTTCCGGGACGGTAGTGAGGGTCTGAACATATTGATCAGATTTCAAAAAACGAGCTATGAAAAAAATAGTTTTCCTACTCGCATTGCTTGGCACCATGGTGAGTGCTTCGTGTTCCAGCACAAAGGACAATTATAACTATGACGAGCCTGCGAATTATAACAATACGATGGGACGGGATCCGTTCTTCCACGGCGGGTACAGGGATGCTGACCCGGCCGGCAACTGGCGGAACTAGTAATCGGCTAATTAGAAAAACAGCGAAGGGCCTGCCTGAAGGGGCGGGCTCTTCGTTCCTTACCATAAACTTAACGGAAACTGGCTGAGCTGTTAAATATTTTAAGACTTTACGGCACAGCGATTGCACCTACTTATGTTTCACCTTAAAACTGAAAGCATATGAAAAAGTGGACTATGGTACTGTGTGCAGGATTGATGATTTTTACAACGTCAGCACTGGAAGCGAAACCGAATAATCCTAATAAACAGCACAAGAAGGCATGGATTGCGCAACACAAAGCGCAAAAGCAACAAGAAAAAATGCAGAAAGAGCAATACAAAGCGCTACGCAAGCAGCAAAAGCAAGCCAATGGCGTGTATGACGATGATTACCAATACGGCAACCAAGGCAAAAACCAGTTTCCACAGAACCAGGGGAAAAGCCAATATCCGCAAAATACTGGTAAACGCCAGCAACCTCAGCAGAATCAAGGTGGCTGGAGTCTAGGGGATATCCTAGGTGGTATAGGTATCTAACTTTCCCGGGAAATAAAACGATAATACCTCATAGCCGGCGCATGCAATGCATTGCGCCGGCTTTTTAATTTGGCAGCTATTGTCTGCCCCGACAGGGCATATACCTCGGGCGGCAGGCGTCTCACACACGCGTCTATCACGCTATCTGGAAATTGTAACTGCAATTCACGGATCCCTTCTTCCCAGTCATTGGCCGGAAGGTCACCGAGCCAGGTACGGTCAAACTTGCGTGTTTTATAGTTAAGTTGCTTTAGGTTACCCGGAGACTCGCGATAGCCCTTTAGAAAGGGGGTAAACAGTTTCGCCAGTCCTGCAAAAAAACCCTCGGCGTAAAAGAATGCCTGGTCACGGTCCACAGGCACGGGGTATACCCATTTCCTTCCTCCCGAGTCTATGATACCAAACCGGTATTGGCCCTTATGCCGGTCCCAGTCTGCCACAAGCATATCGAGCAACCGGACCTTCAGCAGTTCTTTTTTCATCAGCAAATACACGCTGCCTGTATCTTTTTGCATCCGTTCGACCAAGTCTTCCAGGTCATCAGACTTATGGTTATGTGTTGGGCTGCGCTCTTCAAAAAAGCAAACCTTATTAGCCACTACCTCACGGTATTCACCGAAAGCGGGATCATCTTTTACAAAAACAAGTTTAGGATGCGGCGAAGCGATACCAGCTGCATCAGACAAGGCGCTTACCACAAGAGCAGCATAAGGATGCGAGGCGGAGATCATGTCTTGCGTGAATGATCGTACAGGAGATGAACGCATCCACTTCGGAAATAGTTTCGATACATCTTTGTCAATAGTCCGCAACACCCATTTATGACCATTGCTATCTTCAAGCCGCAGACTTTTCGTTTGCATGCCGCCGCCAAGCTTTACTACCTTAAGACCACCCTGCTCTTTCCTGATATTGAACACCGGCATTTTTACCGGCGTAGCCCACTCGGCCCTGTAATTTTTACCGTTCATTGCGCGATGAAAGCTGCCTTTGCTTTTATAACGCGCACCAGCTGCCACAACAACAGAATCCTGTGCGGCAGCTGTTTGCAGCAACAACAGGATAAAGGTTATTATAAACAATACATTAGCGTATCGCATGTGCTGTTCACCTAAAAAGAAATATGCCAGCAGCGCCGCCGACTTACCTGCCAGTTACTTTTTGGGATACTTCCTGTAGGGGGTGATATTGTTGAAGATCAACGCGACGGCCAGTAATATCAGGACACCTGTCAACACGGGGCTAAGGATATAAAGAAACCCAAGCGACTTTATCTTTTCACTACCGATGTTGGCGATCAAAGCTGTTGCCCCGCCGGGCGGATGCAGGGTTTGGGTGATCTGCATGGCAACGATGGAAAAAGATACAGCCAGGGCGGATGCCAGCCATACCTCGTTGGGAATGAGGTAATGAATCGTTACTCCGATGGTGGCGCTGATGAGGTGACCACCAACCAGGTTGCGTGGCTGCGCCAGCGGACTGTTGATCACTCCATAGATCAGTACGGCAGAAGCACCGAAAGACCCAACGAGAAACAACGCATCGCTGGCGGTAAAATATTTACTGCTCAGCAGGCCTATCAGGGCAATACCAACAAAGGAACTTATAAAGGTGAGCACGTGTTCACGTGTGTCAACAAGGGTTTCGCGGTATATAACGTAGCGCACTTTGCGGTAGCTGCGTTTGATGGTCTTTACGGGCATTGGATAAAAGCACGCGAAGGTAATGTATTCAACAAAAAAGCCGCCCTTAAAAGGGGCGGCTTCTAATATGACGTTGGAAATATTACATTTTCCACTGTTTGCTCTTAAAGCGCTCTGATACCACCAGGTCCTTGCTGCCCGGTGTGTATTTGTAGAAACCTTCTCCGCTTTTTACACCAAGGAAGCCGGCTTGTACCATGTTTGCCAGCAATGTGGCAGGTGCATACTTCTGGTTGCCGAAGCCCATGTGCAGCACATTCATGATAGAATAGCAGGTATCCAGGCCGATGAAGTCAGCTAGTTGCAGCGGACCCATAGGATGCGCCATACCCAGTTTCATGATCGTGTCTATCTCCTCTACACCTGCAACGCCTTCCTGCAGCGACAGGATCGCCTCATTAATAAGCGGCATCAGGATGCGGTTAGAGATAAAACCAGGATAGTCGTTCACCACGCAAGGTACTTTGCCCAGGTACTTCGACAGGTCATACACTGTTTGAGTAACTTGAGCATCCGTAGCATAGCCATTGATGATCTCTACCAGCTTCATTACCGGCACAGGATTCATGAAGTGCATTCCTACTACCTTGCCCGGACGTTTAGTATACGAGCCTATACGAGTAATAGAAATAGAAGAGGTATTGGTAGCAAGGATAGCACGCTCGGGAGCCAGCTTATCCAGCTCCTGGAAGATCTTGATCTTAAGATCGATGTTTTCGGTAGCAGCTTCGATGATAATATCAGCATCTTTCACAGCCTCTGCCATATCGGTATAGGTAGAGATATTTGCGAGCGCAGCTGTTTTATCCGCTTCGGTCAAGGTGTTTTTCGCCACCTGGCGGTCCATGTTCTTGCCGATAGTAACCAGGGCCTTATCCATAGCAGCCTGGTTGATATCCATCATGTGCACATTGAAACCGCTTTGCGCAAAAACGTGACAAATACCGTTGCCCATTGTTCCTGAGCCGATAACGGTAACGATCTTAAGTTGTTGTAACATGTTACGAGTGTTTTCGTCCAGTCCGGCATGTTCAAGCTTTACCGGGCTTTGTTTTTCCTGAAGCATTTACGATTAATTTTTTTAAACGTGCCTAAGGTAACATTTTCTTAATAATCAACGACTGATAAGGGTCAATATGGAAGATATATTTTTCTGTTGTATAAACAATAGTGGATAACTGATAAGAAAATGTGAATTACAAAAAATTGACGATTGTACGGTCTGCGCGTTTTAACAAAGCCGACATCTTTTTTTAAACTAATTTACGTTTTCGATACCTATGAATATACAGAGGGCCACACCGGTAAATGAACTGCTGGCTAAACTGATCTTCCTGATATTACCTACTGCGCTCGTCAGCTACTTTCTGCTGTGGAATGCCAACCAGTATTTTTCTATACTGCGCGACCAGGCGATGCAGCAGACGATATACCTGCTGACAGGCATGGCGGGCGGCGCTCTGTTCTATGCATTTCGTTTCCGTTTCCTGCCTACGTTCATATTACTGGTCGCAGGACTATACACCGTATATAAAGGTCTCGACAGGTATGCCACCGGCGAGTTCGATGCTTTTTTTATCTCTATCCAGTTTCTTGTCTTCGCTATACTGTTTACTGTTGGCTGGTTCATAGGCTGGGGCTTTATCCGTCTTAGGTATTGGGCGGTACTGCTAGCGGCTGCCACGCTGTCGGCGTGTATATTAATTATAGCAAAAGCCAATACAGACAGCGTGTATGGATTGCTACAGGCGTTTGCGCCGGCACTTATTTATGCTGTGTATATCATCTTTACTTCAGAGCAGATATATAGCTACAAGGACAAGTCGCAGAAGTTCTGGTGGTTTCTTACCAGGCGACTGGTGTTCTTCGGCATACTGGCAGGGGTATTGCTGGGTGGTGTGGTATACATGATGCGTGCCGAAATCAAAGAAACCGTAGCCAACTATGGCGGTGGCGGCAAGCAAGGCGAGAACAGCATGCTGAAGGAAAACAAGGACGGCACCTTTGACCTGAAGGATTACTCGAGGTTGCGGAGCAACCTTGGACGGAACAACGAGCTGCTGTTCGCCGCGCATATTGACAACTTCTTCCCAAATACAGAGATACCCAACCCGCTCTACCTGACCGCTTTTTACTATACTAAGTTCGACACGCTGACGGAGACTTTTGAACGCGACTCTACTATTCCATATAACGATCTTTTTGAGCCCGACCCATCAAAGCTGCCTTTGTTCTTCACCAAAACAGACTCGAGCGTGATACGCAACAGCCTGGCAACAAAGATGAGGCGCTCAGTTGATATAGAGGTATACAGCAAGAAACTTTCGCCGAATACCTACCTCGCGCCGAATGTGGGCTATTTCGTGCAGCCGATAACAGTGGAAAAGGATTTCAGGGACGAGTTCAAATCTGCGTTCCGGGCAAAGGGGTATGTGTCTGAGCTGAACAGCGCCTATTTTATATACAATTCTCCCGATGCGCAGATCAGGAATTTTCAACAGCAGCGGTTCGACGTACTGAGAACTGCTGAAGGTTACGAAGGAATGGACAGGAAGTTCATGAGCTATTACACGCACATGCCTGTCGATGTGAAGTTCAAGAGGATCGGCGACTTGGCGCAGCAGATATCCGGTAAATCTGACAAGACAATAGACAAGATACTGGCTATACGGGATTACTTCTTGTCGAAAGATTCAAGCGGAAAAGCCTTGTTCCA
>JAJNBR010000181.1 GCA_021156265.1 Flavipsychrobacter sp. | reverse complement strand
CACAGGTATCGGTATAAATTGCTCAGGTACAGCCACGAAGAAAAAATAACGAGCGCAACTTTTACCGGTAGCTGCATTCCATTCGCTGAATGAGAACGCAGTTTCGCCGGACGAAACCCGCATTTCACAAGATGCAGCAACGAATGATATTGCCATGACACAATCTGGCGTTTTATTTGTGCGTTAATAGTTCTATCCTCAACCAATACCTATTTATGAAACGTTCTTTACCTGTGCTGGTTATTTTGCTTGCATTATGGCAGCAAGCTGCAGCTACCAATGTAAGTGGTGCCATCATTAACTCGGTCACATGGACCAAAGCCAATAGCCCTTATGTTGTCACCGCCAACCTGCTGGTAGGTGATGGAGTGGTCTTAACTATAGAACCAGGCGTAGAGGTACGCGTAGCGCAGGATGTACGCATTTATGTGGATGGCGGGATACATGCTATCGGTACCAGCATAGATACGGTAGTATTTACCTCGGATCTGGCTAGTCCTCATCGAAATAGCTGGTACGGGATACATTTACGTGACGAAGGTATTCCGGATAGCTCGAGTTTTCGCAATTGCAGGTTTAGCTGGTCAGAAGGTGCAATACGTAGCTTCACGCCGGTCAATATAACACGATGCACTTTTATCAATTGCAAATTTGGGGTTAGCATTGGTAATAGCTCATACAATTCTATAGCAGACAGCAACATTGTAACACACTGTGACGGGGGTATGTCTACGGGCGCTCCCGGCAGCATCTCAGCAAATGTAATGTGGGATATAATGGATGGTATATCAGCAAGCGGAGCACCAGTTGTACGGGTTTCCGACAACTATGTTGATGCCAGCAGTAACGGTATCTGGTACAGCATGAGCACCTTAAGCGGGCCTGCGCAATTGCATAATAATGTTGTGGTGAACGCAAAGCTAGGCTTTTGGATATCAGGTCACATTAAAGGTCCGGGCATTTACGGCAATATTTCGGCATACACTGACTTGGGATTTCGACTGGATGGCGTGAATGGAAACGTACAATACAATACCGGCCTTCACAACAAAATAGGAGTAGAAATAATGTACGGCGGATGGACCGGATTTAGAAATAACTGCATTGATAGCTGTACCGACTATTTTGTGGTTGTTAAAAACTGGGACGATGTAGATGTTTCCGGCAACTACTGGGGAACCACAGATACAGCAACTCTTAACGCCAAAATGTTTGATTTCTGGGATGATTTTGTGTCACCCAAAGGCACTATTCTTCCTGCCCTTGCGCAGCCCGATGTAAGCTGCAAACCTTACACCGGCCCTATTGTAACAAAGGTACCCGACACCAAAACCAACTCAGCCATTATAACCCTATCTCCCAACCCCTTTACCAATAGCTTTACCATCAACCTGCAAGGCAAAGCCAGCAAACTGGCCGTATTCAACATGGCAGGGCAGCAGGTTTATAATGCAGATGTAAAAGGGAGGGATAAAATGGAGGTAGATATGTCGGCTTACCCGGCGGGTGTGTATCACTATCGCGTAACGCTGACTGACAACACCATAGCTGCCGGGAAGCTGGTGAAGCAATAGTTCATGACAATAGAAACCTTTCGTCGGGTGAGAAGGTAGTTTCGTCGAACGGCAACTACCGTTTGTCAGATAGGGTCAAAGATGAGGATGCGAAATACTAACGCGGCATTTAAATTGTACGTCTTTATAGTAACATCTCAAAAACCGATTACAGTATGAAACCTCTATTTCTTGCCCTGGTTGCATTGGCCGCTGGCCAGCAGGTATTCGCCACCAATGTCAGCGGACTGCTGAGTGGTTCTAATACATTTACCAAAGCCAATGGTCCTTACATCGTTACTGCCGACATGCTGGTAGACGAGGGAGCCACGCTGTACATTGAGCCGGGTACGGAGATAAAAGTTGACCCCGGTGTGAACTTCTATGTGGATGGTTCAATAAAGGCATTAGGCACCGTAACTGATCCCATCATATTTACCGCCAACACAGCCAACCCCAAACGCGGTAGCTGGAAAGGAATAGGCATACGCAATACCGGCGTAGCGGACAGCAGCGTTTTCGACTTCTGTCATTTTTACTACAGCTCTATTACTGCCACCGGCGGCAATCTTTCGATCACCCGTTGTATCATCAATGAATGTATGACCGGGTTGGGCATCTCCACCCCGGGCGAGTACTTTGTCGGAAACAATATTATCAAGCACTGCAACCAAGGCCTCTATGTTATGGGCAAGGGCAATGTATCGGCCAATGAGATAGCGCATATTGACGAGATCGCTATCGAAGCTCGCGGCTATACAAACGTAGTGGGCAATTATATACATGACAGCAAATGCGGTATCTTCTTTAGCGGCGGCTATGGTCTTGTGTACAGTGAGATAGCCAACAACAAAGTGGTGAATGTCGAGATGTGGGCCTATTGGCTAATGACTGCAGAAATAACGAGCGGCGTACATAATAACCTGGCGGCACACTGTGGCATCGGTTATATCCTGAACCAGATAAAATGTACAGTAGACAAAAACACGTCTATCCACAACAAAGTAGGTATAGATATACGGTGGAGCAGCAGTGACCTGGTATTTAAAAACAATTGTATAGACAGCAGTACCGAGTACAACGTAAAGATCGTTGGCTCTTACGATATGGATATTTCCGGCAACTATTGGGGCACTACAGACTCGGCCACACTGCACGCCAGGATGTTCGACTTCTATGATGATTTTGTAGCGCCCAAAGGCCTGATACTGCCTGTGCTGCTGGATGCTAATTATTGCCAGGCATATACCGGACCGATAACAACATCGATACCGGGCACCAAAAATGAAAGTGTAAAGATCACGGTCACCCCCAACCCATTTACCGATCGCTTTAGCATAGAGCTGCCGCGCGAGGCTGCACAGCTTGCCGTAGTCAACATGTCAGGCCAGCAGGTGTACAATGCTGACGTATCGGGAAAAACCAAAACGGAAGTAGACCTATCCTCATTACCCCCAGGCGTATACCACTACCGTGTAGCGCTGACCGACCATACCACCGCTACAGGAAAACTTGTGAAACAATAGTGTGTACGAATCAATCAACGATAAATAAGGCTCGGTTTCTACCGGGCCTTTATTACTATCTTTCATTAACGCTCTGCAGCTCCGTCACCGATCCTGTGAACGTATTATATGTCGTAACCACCAGTACAAGCAGGGCAATGAACGTAAGAAGGCCGGCAATCTTCAGGAGGCAATCACTGGCGCATGCTTTAGTGAAGAACTTGATCATAACAGTGAGTTTAGTCACAATGAATCTACGAAGCATATCCATCCTTGTCAATGGATTTCATGTTAAGCTATCGTTATTGTGTTATAACAATAAATGTTGGTCAAACAGTTCATTCCTTTCGTCGGACGAGAAGGCCCTTTCGTCGGATGAACTATTTATTTGATGATAGTAAAAGCTATATAACTAATGAACCGATCAGTAACTAAATAACAAAGCCCGGTCGTTAGCCGGGCCTTGTTATTAGTTCGTATAATTAATTCGCTGCCGAGAGTTGTTGATAATGCACCAGCTTCTGCGCTATATGGTTTTCCCATCGCGCTTGTTCTGCCGGTATAAGGCTGTGGCCGGTCTCTTCGTCGTATTGCGCCTGCATCGCCTGGCATTTGGCCAGTGCTTCTTCATACAGCGCATTCATGGTTGCTTCAAAGGTTGCCGGCCGGAAAGTGGTGCTCTTTATTTTTTGTTCCAGCTCTGCGGCGCACAGCACGGCTATGTCCATGTGCCCCTGCTCGTGCTGCAGCAGCTCGGGTGTACACTCTTTATCATTCACCCACGAGTCGGGAGTAAAGCAGACCTCGACCTGCGGATCGCAGACAAAGCCGCCATCTTTGGCGGTTTCCGCCTTGTCGTTAAACCAGCCCAGTGTCCAATAAGTAATGGCCGTATACGGCGAGCGCTTTTCCGCTTTACCATGAAAATCCTCCCAGGTCAGCTTGCGGTATCCTTCTTTGCCATTAATATTCACTTTTTGCGCAAAGGCACAAACAGGTATAAAACACAGTAAAAACAGGAGTCGCTTTAACAACACTAAATCACTAATTGATGAGATGCAAAGATACCTCATCAGCGCCACGGCAGGGCTTGTTTTCTCAAGCTTTAACAGAGTAAAACCCTAATGCCGTGCTTGTAAAAGTTATCAGAAAGCTAAAGTCACGGCTTCGTCATCATTTGGTAAAACCTTGCATCTATTCCTTGGAAACAGCTGCCCGATTGAAGTAACTTGTAGTAGTAAAAACCCGCCATATGAAATGCTATCGCACCCTCCTCTTCGCTGTAGTATGTACAATATCTGCTTTTGCTATTGTTACCTACAGCGCCTGTACAAAAGATCCATGTAAAAAAGCAAACTGCCTGAACGGCGCCACGTGCGACGATGGCCGCTGTGTGTGCCCCACAGGCTTTAGCGGCATCCATTGCGAGAAGGATGTATGCGCCAATGTAAATTGTCTGAACGGCGGCCACTGCGAGTTGGGTGAGTGTAAATGCCCCACGGGCTATGAAGGGGCCGAATGTGATAAGCTGTCGAGCGCCAAGTTCATGGGCGACTGGAAAGGCAAGAACGAATGCGACCCCGAATGGGCGGGCGGCGGCACTTACCTGCATATATCGGATGGCACTACGCCTACCGAAGTGAACGTAGGCATGGCCTTTTATTTACCGGGGCCTATAACAGGCGTACTTACCTCGGCCAACAGCATCACCCTTCCTGAAACCCAGGTCAGTAGCACGTCGCGGCTGGAGCGGGGCACGCTCACACTTTTACCCGACGGCAAGAGGCTTTGGCTGCAATACACCATGACCATGGACGTGGCCGGGGACCCGGTTGCTATTGAATGCTCCTCTACATTTGAGGCACCTTAGCCATCGAATGGCATTGGAAGCTCTGCTGGTACGATTTTTTTACATTACTCGCTGTGTGACAGGATTTTGTGAGTAAAACGGCCATAAGTAATGAAGGTTTATAAAGTAATTTTCGCGAGAAATGAGGTAGTGATGTGTACGGAGAGTACTGTTAGGCTACCCAATGATTTGGAAATCAGGTACGAACAAAACAACGGTCAGCTAATATATGCGTTTGTGAATGCAGCCGATATGTCGGAGGCAATAAGCAAGGTGCAACAGTTGATTCCACGGTTTGCTACCCAACTTGTGCAATCACGGCTCACTGACCCTAGTGCAGGCGGGTAATCATACTATGCTAACTTTTGATATCTGCCGGCAGCTAAAGCCCGGAAGTTATTTAAGAGAGAGACCTTGAGGGGCATTAGCCCCTTTCGTTATATGTAGAAGAGCGCGGATGGCCTGCCCGTGAATGACAGGTTATTAACTGATACTTTCTATGCCGCTGCCATACCATTCCCGATCATCCGCAAATAGAAATTTTTAGCTGTAGCATAATACGTTAACCGTTATGCTTGTTTGGGGTTTTTTAACTACTTTGTTGCACCATTATTTCCGTACCGGACCCCAAACGATAGAATGCAACAACCATTCAGATACGAGAGAGTATTGATCATTGACAACAGTGAGCTGGACAGGTTCATTGCGGAAAAGATCATCAGGCACGCCAACTTCGCACGCGAGATCATGCACATGCCTTCGGCAAAACTTGCGCTGAACTATATCAGCGTGATAAAAGACGCCGAGAACCTGCCCGATATAATATTGCTAGACATCAGCATGCCCGAAATGACCGGGTTCGAATTCCTGGAGCAATATGCACAGCTGCCGGAGCCGGTGAAAAAACGCTCCATCGTCATGCTGTCCTCTTCGCTGCACAATAAGGACATGGAAGCTGCCGAACAAAACCCTTACGTAATAAAGTTCATGAGCAAGCCATTGCGGGCAGAAAGCCTGGCTGAGCTGTAAGTAGTTTAACGTTTCGCCACCCAAACCCAACCTATGGTATGATAAACTGCACGATGCATTAGTTTAACGTTTCATCACCCAACGTTCTAGAAACTTAGCCCTTCGTCGAATGAAATGGGCCTTTCGCCGAATGAAACCGCCTTTTCGCACAATAGGTCTATTTAACCTGTATTCTTTTAATATATTTATACTTCTAAACTAGTCTTGATTATGAAACGCATTCTATCTACTCTACTTCTGCCGCTTGCGCTGCTCGCTATAGCTCAGCAGGCGCTGGCCGTTACCAATATCAGCGGTATCCTTACCGGCGTCAATACATTTGCCAAGGCCAACAGTCCATATATTGTTACCGCAAACCTGCTGGTAGACGAGGGCGCCCAGCTTATTATCGAACCCGGTACCGAAATACGCGTGGATGCCAATGTGAAATTCTATGTAGATGGCGCTGTGCTGGCTATAGGTACCGCCACCGACCCGATCATCTTTATGTCAAATGCGGCCAATCCTACTCGCGGCAGCTGGGATGGCCTGGAGTTACGCATCGCGGGCAATGCTGACAGCAGCGTGTTCGATCATTGCTATTTCAGTTCAGCAAATACACCGGTATATGCGAAGGAAGGGTTTATCTCCTTTACAAATTGCAAAATAGCAGAGTGCGTAACGGCCTTCCATGTAAGTTCGAATACGGTGATAACTAAATTCCTGGTCAGCAACAACATTATAGAACATTGCGGTTGGGGTATAGATGTCGGCGGCATCGGTACCGTGTCGGCAAACCAAATAGCTCACGTAGACCAGACAGCCATCATCGCCCAGGGAAACGTCACCATTGCTGGCAATGACATGCGCTATGGCGGATCAGGGATCGAGTTCCGCTCAGGGATGGCAGATATAGCCCACAACAAAGCAATAAACCTGTCAGGAACAGCATACGAGGTTTGGGCCTCTTCAGGCAGCAGCGGCATACCAACTGTACACCACAATCTGTCGGTTAACAGCGGTGGTATCGGCTATTACATAAATATGAACGGTAGTGTTGAGCACAATACTTCTATACATGACAAAATAGGGGTACAGGGCGTGGCTCCTGTGTTCAAATCTAATTGTATTACCCTCAGTACGCAGTATTTTCTAAAGATAGACAACCCCGGTGATGTGGATGCCTCGGGCAACTACTGGGGTACAACCGATACCGCCATACTGAGCGCCATGGTGTTTGACTATTACGATAATTTCACATCGGGCAAGGCCCAGATGCTGCCTGTACTGGGGCAGCCCGCCGCGAGTTGCCAGACGTACACGTCTGTTAACACAACAAAAGCGGACGCCATTGCTATAACAGTTTCCCCCAACCCGTTTGTCAACAGCTTTGTTATTGACCTGCATGGCCGGGCAACAGAGCTTACCGTGTTCAACATGGCGGGACAACAGATAGTTTCGCTCGATGTAACGGGAAGAAACAAGATGGAAGTAGATATGTCGGCTTATCCTGCCGGTATGTATCATTACCGCGCAACTGTTGCCGGTCAACCGGCGGTGACAGGAAAACTGATCAAGCAGTAAAACGACAATTGCAAGTTTCCAAACATGAAAGGGCTGTTAATACAGCCCTTTCATGTTTTTCACAATTAACAGGAAGACGGCCATGAGTGCAAACAGCACGAGACCGATGAACAGTTGTTTTTTGTTGCCGTTAAGCATACCGCGGATGATGTATACGCCGCCGCCCAGAAACATGGCCATGAATAAAATAAGTACAAAGAAAATGCGCAGGTCCATTAGCCCGCGAAGGTAAACTACAACAGGAAATATTCAGCTATTTTTTGCCGGGAGTATATTCAAAAGCCACCTGGTAGGCCATGTGTCGGAACTCAGGAGCTACCTGCCCTACATGCAGGTTTTGCAGCTGGGGTGTGGGCTCACAGAGTGAGTATTTGTGACCGTTGTGTTCGATGGTCTCACCCGTAGGTTTGTCAAACTTCACCGCAATGGTGATGTGTGTAGGATACAGCACCGCTATCATCGGCAGATCGTATACTTCTTTTACCAAATAATAAAACAGCGCGGCGCGGTCATCGCAGTCGCTGTACTCATGCAGCAGCGTTTGCTCAGGCGACATGCGTTTCTCTTTGCCGAATACTTTATTGTCGTCTTCGTACAAAAAGGCATTGCGGGTAAACTGCATCAGGTAGTCTACACCTTTTACCTGTTTCATATTTTTTACTTCTTCCTTCAGCAGCGGTATCAGCGAGCTGTGGGTCTCTTTGCTGAGCGGTATGTTGAAGTACGATTCATAATCCACCACGGGGTAGTTGGTGAACATGGCCTTCACCTGCGGGTTCAGGCGCACCTTGAAATGGTAATTCCTGTTCTTATAGTTAAAGCCGATGTCTTTCACCAGGTAGTCAGCAGCAGAGAAATCAGGCATCTGTGTAATGCGATAAGAGAAGGCGCGTTTGTCTTCTGCCAGCTCCATATTTACAGGTATAACTGGGTACTTCTGAATATCGATGCCGGCATAGTCGTGAATATTAAGACACACGTACTGCCTGCCTTCGCTCATGTAATAAGGTATGTTGTAGATATTATCATCGCTGAGCACGTAGAACAGCAGCCTGTCGTCAGCGATGCCTAGCCGTGCATCGTAACCGCTCTTGCTGAGCAGGAACCATTTGTACAGTGTGTACCGCTCATAACCTTCGATCTTCGGGCTTATCTGCTGCGCCGTTTTGCGAATGAGCTGGTAATAGATCCAGTCATTCAGCTTATGCTTGTCGCGGAAGCTGGTGATGGCATCGATGGTAGGTTGATAGTTGCCCGCATTGAGCACTGCATAGAAATTGAGTACAGACTCCTCTGTCGGTGTTTCTTCGAAGGGACGGATAATGGAGCCATCTACAGGAACGGTAATCGTATCGCCACAAAACTCGAAAACCAGGTTTTGAACAGCCCCGCGGGCTGTGCCTACCAGCCCCCAAAACAACAACGACAATATGGTTATCCTGTACCTCAATGCTTTATAGTCTCAAACTGAAGTTACAAAAACATAACAATTCGGTAATATTAAGTTTTTGGCAGATCGGCTAATTTTTATAAACGGGATAACCTGCCCCATGGTAGGTAGGATAACAATTACTCAGTATCTTGTTAGTATGAACCGGCCACGCTATTACCTTATCTCTGCAATATTGGCATGCTTGCTGGCGTCATGCAACGACCCATACACGAACATTTTGGACCGGCCTGCGGATAATAGTATCCCAGAAAAAAGTAGTCGCGGTGCAGACTATGTGGTATGTCTGGTCGACAATGATCTGAACCCGGAGGTGTACCGTGAAGACCGGCAAATGATGTTTGACGAGGAAGACGTGCGGGTACGCAGATACAAGCATACCACACCCAATGGCGATCAGTTCTCTTATGAAATAAATGCAGACCGGAACCCTGAGAATGAGACAGGAACGTCGATATCTCTGTCAATTGCGATAGGCCAGCCGGAGATCAACAAGGATTATAAGCTGAACTCAGCTGAATACTTCCTCGAATATTTTTACAGTTCCGGGCAGTATCGATTGGATTCAAACATCTCGAGGATAAGGTTCTCCCGGGTAGACACTGTAGTTGTAGCGGGCGAGTTTCTGTTTAGGGCGGTCGACCAGATTCATGACACCATAATCATCCGCGGCTACTTCGATATACCTTTTGAGGACAAATAAACACCTATGAAACTGCTGCAACGTTATTTGCTTACCTGCTTGCTAATGCTTTCGCTGGCCTCGT
>JAJNBR010000180.1 GCA_021156265.1 Flavipsychrobacter sp. | reverse complement strand
GGCGGAACGCAGTTTCCCACTGCGCCGGTGCCGTCAACCAACACCATTGGTGCTACCAGCTATTATGTATTGCAGATGGTGGATGGCTGCCGCAGCGACAGGGCGCAGATCGTTGTTGAAGTAGATTCTATAGTCGGCGCAAGCCTGGCTATAAGCAAGGAACCATTGTGCCAGTACGACTCTGTAGAGATAACCTACAGTGGTGTGATACCTGCCGCTACCGGCAATTTCGCCTGGACCTTTGATGGAGGCAAGATCCTTTCAGGTAAGCAGGCCGGACCTTATAAGCTGACCTGGAATGAGTCAGGGTTAAAAACGATCACTGTAATAGCTACGATCCCCGGCTGTAAAGGCATCGCCAGCAAAGAGCTGACAGTGTTACCCGCACCTCCAGCAACATTTGATCTGCCCAATGAATTCTGCATAGGCCAGGAGTGGACTCTGGAAGCTACCGACAAAAAACTGGCCAGCTATACATGGCAATTCCCACCAGCAGAATGGCTACGCGGCGCCGACGGGGTCATCGTGGTAAAATGGAATGCACCAGGCCGGTATGCCGTGCAACTGAATACTGTATCACGGGAAGGTTGTGCATCGCTGGCGGTAAACGATACAGTGGTGATACGTGAACATCCGCTGGCAGAAATAGCGCAGGTTAGCAACAGCAACATTTGCATTGGCGATGCAGTATCCGTGACAGCACATGCGGTTGAAAGCTATAAATACCAATGGTCACCGGCTGACCTTTTCGACAATGATGAGGCCATCAGGTCTACAGCCACGTTGACAAACAGCGCCGTGTTGGTATTGACCGTTACCGACACAGTGGGATGTAAAGCAAGCGATAGCACGCAAGTAAATGCTCAATTATGCTGTGACTTGTATATGCCGAACGCTTTCTCGCCAAATGGTGATGGAAAGAATGACGTGTTCAAGGTGATAACGCCGGGTTATAACCAATTGGTATCGTTCCTTGTTAAAAACAGGTTTGGTGAAACAGTATTCCTTACCGATGATATAACAAAAGGCTGGGATGGAATTTACAAGGGCAAGCTGCAGGATATTGGTACTTATTTCTACTACCTGCAATACAAATGTACCGATGCAAGCATTCATGAAAAAAAGGGCGATATTATATTGATCCGGTAGCTATTAGAGAGACTCTGGCATCATTCTTATAGTACAGTATAGATATCATTGTGTTATGAAATTTATACGTCGCCTCATATATATACTGCTTTTATTTACACCGCAATTAGCGTCAGCGCAGGATTGCCGATGCATGGAGATGAGCATTACTTCTTTGGACAAAGAAACAGGCACGGTAACTTTTAAAGTAAAAAACAACTGCATGCGTCGCATATGGTTTTCTACAAAAGGTTTTTGGGTGAGCATGTCAGATGAACGCCAGACCAACACGCAGACAAAACTCTATAAGCTGACAAATAGCGACCGACGATTTGTCCTCTTCAGATGGCACGATGAAAAACAGATGGTTTTTCAAACGGACAATCTAAAAGGCTCTTACGACAAAATTAATTTTTCTTATTCCAACACGACAGACCTCCAACCTAAAAGCCTGTTCGGTTCCAAAACATATCTCTGCGAGATTGATATCAAGTAACCGGGTCGGACGTGTCAGAGTTAATGCGTATCTTGGTGTAAATTTCACACACCAAAACTAACTATCATGCGCATTGCGGCTTTACTGCTATTTCTAAGCCTGGCCTTACCGTTTTCGCTATATGCTGACATCAAGGGGAAGAAAAAAGCTACGACAGCAAAAAAGAAAGCTACTATCATGAACACGTACTGGCGCCTTGCCGAAATGAATGGCAAACCAGTGCCCGAGGTAGCCCAAAACAGTACCCCGTACATCTACCTTCAAGATAAAAAGAGCCAGCTGCTGGGTCACACCGGGTGCAACACCATAGGCGGAGAATTTGCCATCGGCAAATACAACTATATAGGGTTTGAACCTGTTTACACAGAAATGGCCTGCCCTGATGTTACCGAGAGTTATATCCTCAACGCGCTTAAGGGTGCAAATCGCTATAACATCAACGAGGAAAACCTGTTGTTGTATAACGACAACCTGCTACTTGCCGTATTCGAAAGAAAATAAAGCTTTCTTATCAGCATAATGAGCAAAGTAGATAGCACACGGCTAAAACAAGCATTAAAACATTTTTTCGGCTACGATAATTTCCGGCTCACCCAGCAACCGATCATCGAGACGGTGTTGAGTGGACAGGATGTGATGGCCATTATGCCCACTGGAGGTGGTAAATCTATTTGCTACCAGTTGCCCGCCATGCTGATGGAGGGACTAACTGTTGTGATCTCCCCGCTGATCGCACTGATGAAAGACCAGGTGGACACCCTGGTGGCCAACGGTATCCGGGCAGCGTACCTGAACTCTACCCAAACCAACGACGAGCAAGACCGCATCATTGAGCAGGCAAAACTCGGCGAGATCAAACTGCTCTATTTCGCTCCCGAAAGACTGTTTAAAAACCAGCAGCAACTAAGCAGTTTCTTGTCATCGCTCAACTGTTCGTTGTTTGCAATCGACGAGGCGCACTGTATCTCGCAATGGGGACATGATTTCAGGCCGGAATATCTTCAGCTGGCAGCGCTTAAAAAGAACTTTCCTTCAACCCCCGTAATAGCGCTTACGGCCAGCGCGGATACGATAACACAAAAAGACATTGTTGAAAAACTGGGATTGTACAGGCCTGAAATTTTTATTTCCAGCTTCAACAGGGCCAATATTAATTACTACATACAGCCGAAGCGTAAGGCGCTGGAGCAGATAGCACGGTACCTTGACAAACACAAAGACGACAGCGGTATCATTTATGCACTCTCACGAAAGAGTACTGAAGAAATTGCTGCCAGTTTGAAAAGCATGGGCTATGCCGCTGCCTATTACCATGCAGGCATGAGCAGCGAAGAGCGCAGTCGTGTACAGGAAGCGTTTCAACGTGACGAAAAAAAGATAATCGTTGCCACCATAGCCTTTGGTATGGGTATCGATAAATCGAATGTCCGTTTTGTCTTTCACTACGACGTGCCAAAGAACATGGAAGGCTATTACCAGGAAACGGGGCGTGCAGGCCGTGATGGACTGCGAAGTGATGCCATCATGCTCTACTCATCCGGCGACGTGATGAAGTTGCTACGTTTTATATCGATCGATGAAAACCCGGAGCAAACGGCCGTAATGAAAAAGAAACTCTTCCAGATGAAAGAGTTTGCTGAGAGTGAAACTTGCAGGCGGCAGTATATCCTGAACTATTTTGGCGAAAAAGCGCCGGCTTATTGCGGCAGCTGCGATTATTGCCTGAGCAACCTGGAGCAGCGCGAAGCCACGATCGAAGCACAAAAATTCTTATCAGCTATCGTGCGTACCGGCGAGCGATTTGGCGCCGACTACCTGATAGATTTTCTGCGTGGTTCACAGAGTGCGAAGATCATTGAAGAGCACAAGAGCATCAAGACTTACGGCATTGGTAAAGACCTGAGGAAGGAAGAGTGGCAAACCATAGCGCGACAACTGCTGCAACAGCGTCTTATAGACCAGACGGAAGGCAACTACCCTACCCTGAAACTCAATGAAGCCAGCAGGCGCATACTCAAAGGAGAACAGCAGGTGACATTGGTGCTGAAGAAACCACAGGAGGAAACCACAGTTACTGACGCACCTGAATACTCACCGGAATTACTGAAACAACTGAAAACCATCAGGCAGGACATTGCGGAGCGGGAGAATGTGCCGGCCTATATTATCGTGTCTGATAGTACGCTGGTTGAGATGGCCACGTTCCTGCCGCAAAGCTTTGAAGAGTTGCGTCTCGTGTCCGGCTTCGGTGATTACAAAGTGGCTAAGTATGGCGGCAGTCTTTTAAAACCCGTACTTGCTTTTGTAAAAGAGAATAATCTTGAAAGTAAGATACATCTCAAAACACCGAAGCGAGAACGCCGCGAGCGACCGCAAAAACCTGAGAAGGCTGTAGCGAGCGGTACGCAGCTGGCTTCCCTGCAAATGTTCAAAGAAGGCTACGACATGGCCGACATTGCAGCACAGCGCAAACTCTCGCTCACGACAATAGAAACCCACCTGGCAGCATTCGTTGTATCGGGCGAGCTGCAAGCTACCGACCTGGTAAAGCGGGAAAAGCTGGACAAGATAGTAGCACTCATCCGCCAGACCGGAGAAACCCGTGCAGCAAAGCCGCTAAAAGACCTGCTACCTGACGATTATACTTATGGCGAGATCAAGATAGCTATGAGTTATTACAAGGCAATTGCTCATTGATCCTTCAGTTTATCTAAATAAAAAAGTGGAGCGTTCTACCCACGTTCCTATTTATTATTCTGTTATTACACATGGAACTTGATGCCCTGTGCCAACGGTAACTGGTCGCTCCAGTTGATAGTATTCGTTTGACGACGCATATATGCTTTCCAGCTATCAGACCCACTTTCGCGGCCACCACCGGTTTCTTTCTCACCACCAAAAGCACCGCCGATCTCCGCACCACTGGTGCCGATGTTGACATTAGCTATACCACAGTCGCTACCCTTATGTGAGAGGAATTGCTCTGCCTCGCGCATGTTCAGCGTCATGATAGAAGATGAAAGGCCTTGCGGCACATTGTTCTGCATGGCTATAGCTTCTTCCAGCGTTTTATATTGCATGATATACAATATAGGTGCAAAGGTTTCGTGCTGCACGATGGGCAGGTTATTGGTCACTTCGTAAATACATGGTTTCACATAGCAGCCGCTCTTGTACTGCTTTCCTTCCAGCACGCCACCTGCAACAACTGCTTTACCACCTTGCTTTTTGATCTCGCCAAGCGCTTTAAGGTAGCTTTCCACTGCATCTTTATCTATCAGCGGCCCTACGTGGTTATGCTCATCCAGCGGGTTACCAATGCTGAGTTGCTTGTAAGCTGCCACCAGCTTCTTCTTGAATGTTTCGTAGACGTTTTCGTGGATGATGATGCGGCGTGTTGTGGTACAACGTTGTCCCGCGGTACCAACCGCACCAAATACGCTGGCGCGCAACGCGATATTCAGGTCTGCCTGCTCGGTGATGATAATAGAATTGTTACCACCCAGCTCCAGCAACGAGCGGCCAAGCCTTGCGCCTACTGCAGCGCCAACGGCCTTACCCATGCGGGTAGAACCTGTTGCAGATACCAGGGGAATGCGTGTATCATTACTCATCAGTTCTCCCACTTCGCGATCACCCACCACAAGACCACAAACGCCTTCGGGTACTTTATTGGCTTTGAAAACTTCAGCAATGATATTTTGACAAGCTATAGCTGTGAGCGGTGTTTTTTCCGATGGTTTCCAAACGCAGGTGTTGCCACATACCCACGCGATGAAGCTGTTCCAGCTCCACACTGCTACCGGGAAATTGAACGCACTGATGATACCTACAACACCCAATGGATGCCATTGCTCATACATACGGTGCATAGGACGCTCGCTGTGCATAGTAAGACCATACAGCTGGCGCGAAAGACCTACCGAAAAGTCCGCTATATCTATCATCTCCTGCACTTCGCCCCAGCCTTCCTGCAAGCTTTTACCCATTTCATACGATACCAGTCGGCCAAGAGGATCTTTGTATTTACGCAATGCCTCACCCACCTGGCGTACTATCTCGCCGCGGCGGGGTGCGGGCCACATGCGCCATTCATCATATGCTGCCTGGGCCTGTGTTACTACTGTATCATATTCTTTCGCCGCAGCGCTCTTGACAGATGCCATCAGGCTACCGTCTACCGGCGTATATGAATCTATAGTTGCACCGCCTGCTTTAAGCCATTTGGTGCCTGTTGCTGCGCCTTGGCTAAGCTGGCCGATACCGAGTGTTTCAAGAACCTTGTTGAGTTTCATAAGATATCAGAATTGCGGCAAAGCTAATACAAATTGTCTGGTGCCCTGACCTGTCGGTAGCAGTACCTGCAGCTCACTATTTCAAAATAAAAAATGCAAAACCCATTGCATTTTACACTACTTTCTATTATGTTGTTAACCGGTTGTTAACAACATAACCACCTGCGGAGAGGCAACATTTACTTTTAGAACTTCTATATAGGGACAAAATTGTGGTGCAATAACGCCACCTGGAG
>JAJNBR010000179.1 GCA_021156265.1 Flavipsychrobacter sp. | reverse complement strand
TGTCTTATTTACTGTCATTTCGATATTGCCCGATCCTGAAATGCGCATCGTAGCGTGGTCGGCTGCGCACTGCCTGCCATTGATATTGCCGGAGCCGTTTATCTTGCAGTTTACGTTGACAAACTGGTTCTCTTCTATGTCTATATCGCCTGATCCGTTTATCTCGAGACTCATGTCCGCGGAGTTTTGATCTGCTTTTATCACGGTTTTTCCAGAGCCGTTGATGGCGTAGGAACTCATGGCAGTTGTGTACACTGTGACATGAATATTGTCATGACGTACGTTGATGTACTTATCAGGATACCTCAGTCGCAGTTTCCCGTTTATTACTTCGGTCTCAAATACCGGTACCAGGTTGCGGTAACCGCTGACAACTACCTTGTTTGATGTGGAAGGGTAAACCACTACGTCGAGGCTGCCATCTGCCTGTACACTTTCGAATGCAGGCAGTTCACGTGTTTCATCTATGATGGCGCCTTCGCCTACGAGTGTGTGTTTTCTGCACGAGGTGAATATCACCATACTAAATAGTGCTGCTAAAATTGCGATCTGTTTCATTTCTATACTGTGTTTATTATTTACGTTGATTGTTTGTGTTACCAATGGAAGTCGATACGATAGCTGAGGTTGGGCAACAAGCCTATCTGGTTCACCCTTTTCACTTCGCCCGCGTTGCTATCAAAGTAGGAGAAGTAATAGTTTTCACGGTTGGTCAGGTTCTGTAGCTCCAGTTGTATCGTGTGCGTAGCTCTCTTGTTGTTTATCTTATAATAGGCAGAAGCATCGGCGCGGAAGTAAGCAGGTCCTTGCTCGGTAAAGTACTTACCCGGCACATATTCGGTTTGCTTCATTGCTTTCGATTTGGCAAGGTCTATTTGTGATTCTCGCAATCCGCCACTGTACAGCACTTTGCCGTTCAACCCTAATATTTTTCTGCCGCTGGCCGACAGTTTGAATTCCTTGCCGCCGATGATGTTGAGCTGGTGGCCACGGTTGAACATGGTGTTGTATTCTGCGCCGCTATAAGTGGTAAACGTAGACTTATAAACAGAGCCTGTGGCTATTAAATAGTAGTTATTTGCAAACGGACGTTCGAAGCTGATGTCGACGCCATAGTTGGCGCCTGTGCCGTCGCTGACAAGCGGCTTGGTGCCCAGCAGTGAATAGATGTTCTGTGCATTGATGATGGAAAAGCTGCTGTTAGAATCTTTTTCAACCGGTATGTCATATAGGTGCTGATAATACACTTCAATTTTCATGCGCAATTGCCAGGGAAGCGCCGTTTCATAACCGGCTACTGTATGTATTGATTTCAGCAAATCAAGGTCTTTGTTGGGGTAGGTGAACACCTGGCCTTTGGAATTGTCCTGGAACAAATAGGTAGATATATGCTCGGGCTTGCTGTGCATGCCTGCCGCCAGCGTGTACTTGCTTTTGTTTTGCTGGTAACTTAATGATGCGCGCGGCTCGATGCTGTACTTGTCGTTGAGGGCAAGGTAGGAACCGTGGACACCCCCGACCAACGTCAGCTTTTGCGACAAACGTGCCTTCCATTGTATATAAGCCTGGTAGAACTGCGCATTGCCGTCACCGGAGAGTATGTCCTTCCATTGCTTTTTGTTGCCGTCGAAGTAACTGTAGGCAAAATCGTACTGCATCTGCTGGCCGATGATCCCTGTGCGGAACGAGTGGCGTGTGTTCAGCTTTTCATTGTACATAATCGCGGCACGATAGGCGATGTTTGTGAAGCTGTTGTTTTCGATAGGTACTTTTAAATAAGACTCCGCCGGGTTTAGGGTGTCCGCATACTGGGTCGATTTGTCATAGGACGCAGACACTATGGTTTTTATATACGCGTCTTTCTTCACGAAATATTGATGTGATATACCGCCAACGCCCATTTTACTTTTGTTATCGAAGCCGATGTTGGGATTGTCATCGTCCCATTGAGAACTGTCGGCTTTTGCAGCCTGGTCTACCTGGTTGTAACCGCCCAGGCCGAACAGGGTGAACGTACCTGCTTTTTCAGTAGGCAGGTTTATTTTGAACGCGGCATCCTGGTATTCAGGAACCTGGGCGCCGGTAAGAATAAAATCTTTGAGCAACGCCAGGGTAGAATAGCGATAGTTGAACAAGTAAGAAGCTCGTTTGCCTTTTTTGAAAGGTCCCTCCGTAGCTACTTCCATGCCCAGCGCACCTACCTGCACACTGTGTTCGTAGCGCTCGGTATTGCCGTTTCGAAAGTTAAGATCAAATACGCCAGCGGTAGCATTGCCTATCTCAGGCGCAAAAGCGCCGGTGTAAAAATCTGAAGTGCCCAGTACATTCGCATTGAGCATACTCACTGCGCCCCCCGATGCGCCTAAGGCACTGAAGTGGTTAGGGCTTGGGATCTCGATGCCTTCGAGACGCCAAAGCACGCCTTTGGGTGAGTTGCCCCGAACAACAATGCTGTTATCCATATCGCCGGCGTTGGATACACCGGGAAAGTTCATCACCATTCGTGCGGGATCGGCAAATGAAGCTGCATACCTTCTTGTTTCTTCTACTGAGAACGAACGGGCACTGATGGTAGCATATTCATTCAGTGGTTTGGTTCTTTCTTTAGTAGCGCTTATCGTCACCTCGTTTAGCTTGTTGATCTCTTCCTGCATGGTAACATTCAGTTCCAGTTCCTTGCCTGATATGATCAACACTTCGTAAGCGGTATAGGTTTCAAAACCCATATAGCTGAACTGTAAAGACCGCCTGCCTATGGGTACACGTTCTATGCTGAAGTAACCGTTTTCATCCGTAGTACCTGCAGTTTGGTTGTCGGAAAGAAGTACAACAACTACACCCGGCAGCGGCTGCTTCGATTCTGCGTCAATAACACGCCCGCGTACTTTTTGCGTTAGCTTGTTTGCAGTGGCTGCCGGGTTGGGTGTTTGTGGCTGAGTGGTTTGCGCCTGGGCCGCAATAAATGCAACCAGCGATGATATTAGTAAGATCGATTTTTTCATGTCGAGTGATTGTTCGTGTACTTTAATGAGATGCCTGAAAGGGTCGATACCCCTACGAGGCCGGGAAGATTTTTTTACAGGTGGAATTGTACACCGCCAATTGCGCCGAAATGCAAACCGAAGAAACTGTCCCAATGCGTGTTCGACCACACGTAGTTAGCTTCAAGGCCATCGTCGTAAACACTGTATTCGGTGAACGTGAATGTTGGGCCGGCAAATATTTCCCACCTGTCGGTAAGCATTAGAGATGGGAGTGCACGTACGGAAGCTTTTAAGTAAGTGTCTTCGTAGAAATTGGTCAGGCTGCTGGCTACTAGTTCGAAGTTCAGGCGGAAGCTTTTGCTGATGGGGGCATGTACGCCGAGGCCTGTCTCCAGCGCCCAGAGGATATCATTGTGCCTGAGGTTGTACCCTGCACCGATGATGCCATACAGGTTTTTGCCACCGGAGCGGAATGTAGCCAGAGTGGTAAGCGATTCGTCAACGGTGATGCCGATATTTTTTTCTCCGTTCTTTATGATGTTGACTACACCGATAGGATTGTCGTTTTCTTCAGCGACATTGATGAAACCGATCTGCGTGCCTTTCACTTTCCCTGCGACATTGAGAAAGCCTGAGATCTGCGTGTTGACATCTCCTGCAATGTTTGTGAACCCGGCGGTTTGAAGTCCGCTTACATTGCCTGCAATATTCATAAATCCTGCGATCTGTACTCCTGTATTGCAGGAGAGGTTCATAAATCCCGCAGCCTGGAAACCTTCCATATTGCCGGGCGTGATATTAGCGAAGCCGGCTAGCTGTGTACCTCGTCCGCTGCTGGTGAGGTTCATGAAACCTGCCGCCTGGAGGCCCTGTGCCCCTGAGCCAATGGAGTTCATAAAACCGGCTACCTGGGTACCCTTTGACTCGTCTTTGATGATGTTGACAAAGCCTGCCGCAGTAAAACCACCGGCGCAACCCATGATAACATTACCCAAACCCGAAGCACAAAAGCCACGCTCGCCACCTGAAAGGCCTGCAATAGCATTAATAGAGCAATAGTTGACATAATCTTCGGCATTAATGCCGTTGCTGCTGATGGGATAGATTAAACCGATGTGGAAAGGGCGGGTGTCCTTTTCCTGTGCGAATGCTGATATGGAGAGTAGTAACCCTGCTGCTAAATGGAGCGCCTTCTTTGTCATTTTTTCTCGTTGTTTGAAATATGACAACGAGCAGCGCGCTTACCCCTACGGAAGGTCTAAAAAATGTTTATCCCGGCATTCCAGCCAAACCAACCTGTCAGCAGTTTGTTGTTGCTTTCACGGGCCGGATACCCATTGGGCGGAACGATGTGCATATAGCTTTCGTTCACCGCATTGCCCAGGTTGGAATAGTAAACGTTGGCCGACGGACCTGCGTATATAGAGATGTCTTTACTGATACGGAAGGTCAGGTTGAGCGTTAGTTTGTTCAGCAGGTTGAGATGATCCCAATCGCCGAGATACAAGTATTGCGATGTCAGCTCGGGATTCAGGAGGAAGCGGTTGCTGAGGTGTGCCTCTGTGCCAAAGCCGTATCCAAACGAGTAAGCCTTGTTATTGCCATCGAGATTCAGGCCGCCAAACAGGATACTGTACAGGCGTTTGTTGCCTGCTTTGAAAGCCGCGTTGAAATGCAGCACTTCATTGGTGCTGAGGGATAATTTATGGTATCCTGTCCAAACCAGGTTGAGGAAGCCAATGCTGTAGCCCGAGGAAGTATCGGCGATATTGATAAATCCGATCTGGACACCATCCAGTTTTTTCGCGTAGTTGAATAAACCTGCTATCTGCGCACCGTCTATCTCTCCGCCGCTGATGTTACCCAATCCTGCTATCTGGGTGCCACTGGCATTTTTGCCGGCAACACTGGCAATGCCTGCTATTTGGAGACCATCCATGGTGTCTCTGGCAAACGACGCAAGGCCGCTGATCTGCACACCGTCCATGCTCAAAGCTGTATGGCTGTACAAACCACTCACCTGTACGCCCGAAACTTCTTCCATTACTATATTGCTCAGGCCGCCCACCTGCACACCATACATTGATCCCAGCAACTGGTTATATGCGCCGCCTACCTGCACACCATCCACATCGCCGCCTGCGATATTAAAGACGCCGGCTACCTGTGCATAGTGCACATCGTGTTTTACGATATTGAACAACCCGGCCAATTCAAAGCCGTTGACGCCTGCAGTGTAGCCGCCAAGGAGATTGAACGAAAATTTATTTACTACCTGGCCACTCATTTTGCCATGCGTGCTCACCCCGGGAATAACGGATGCCTGGTAAGGTTTGTCGACGAAAAACTGGTCGATGTTCAGGCCCTGCATGCGTTGCTTTGACGACAGGAAGAATTGTCCCAGCCAGTTCTTTTCAATATCGGGTGTTACTACAACCGAGTCGAGCTGAAGTTCTTTGGGTTTGATCTTTACGCTGATAGACTGGTTTTGTCCCGGCTTTACCACGATGGCTGTATCTGAGTACCAGGCCTTACTTACGCTTATAACTGCGGGCTGCGACCTGTCTTTTATCTTGAGCTGGAAGTAGCCTTTGTCGTTGGTCATAGAGGCGACCAGTTGCTGTTTTTCGTACACGCTGGCATAGCCAATTCCTTCATTGGTCAGTTCATCGTAGATATATCCAGATACGTACCAATAGGCTTCTGAGCGCTGCAGGATGATATACTTGTCTTTCTCTTTATACGCAATATTGTCGCCAAGTAATTCATCCAACACTTGCCGTACAGGCTTTTTGTTCGCATTGATGGTGACCACGCTGTCATCGTCGATGATACTGGCGTTATAGGAAAAGATGAACTTTCCCTGCTGGCTGATGGATTGCAGCACAGATTTCAACGTCTTCTTATTCGCGCTAACGGTCACCACTTTATTCAGATGGCCCTGGGCGAAAATAGCAGACGACATCAATACAGTACAGCAAAATAGCAACAGGACTTTTTGTGCGGGGAGCATGTAGTTATTTTAGAATGATGTCGATGCCTTTCCTTTCAACATGAATGTTGAGTGTTTCGCTGACAACGGCCAGTATATTTTCAATGGGCTCATTACGGAAAGTGGTGGTTAATTCCAAGTTTTTCAATCTTGGGTTGCCGATGATGATATTCACACCGTAGGCTTCATTCAGTACATCTACCAGCCGCCACAACGGGGTAGCAC
>JAJNBR010000178.1 GCA_021156265.1 Flavipsychrobacter sp. | reverse complement strand
CCGATATCAAAAAGCGATCCCAAAATCTCAGCGTTTGCAGCATCCGATGTAAACAAGCCAACAGCCTCGGCACCGTTAGCAAGGTGGACAGTTTGTATGGTGAGTTTGTCCTCATGAAAAACTAAAGTATGCCTATCGCCGGAAGCCTTTTCCAGGTAAGGCTTATCGAACCTGTGAGTGCTGTATATCGCTACTTGCATAACACGTCATTTAAAACGCCTGGCATTAGCCAAATTTTTTCTTTTTTTTGCTTTATGTCAACTTTAACCTATCGACAAAAAGCTTGTGCCATTTTCAGCCTTTACATGGACTAACATGCAACAATTTAGTCTTGTTTTGACGATAATTTCGTTTTCTCATTGATGATTAATATCATCGACTTCTTCAGGCTCTGGCGACCGATGTAGTAGACTCCCTAAAATCAACAAATGCAGATTAGCAATCCAATTATTCATCACTCACCCTTAATATTGCAGAAGCGCGTATTAGCAACCGAGCAACATATGGTATCAGAACAGGAACTAAAGGCAATTTTCCCATCGTTCGACGACGAGCTAATTGCAGAGCTTGCGAGCGAGAGCGAAAGGCGAACATTCAAAGAAGGTCAGGTATTGATGAAAACCGGTCAATACATACGCTCGACCATGATAGTTTTGAACGGCCTCGTAAAAGTGTTTCGGGAGGATGAAGAAGGAAATGAGTTCTTTATGTATTTCATAGAGCCGGGCCAGGCATGTGCTTTGACAATGGTCTGTTCTTCGACGCAAAACATAAGCGAATTGACTGCTATTGCAGTGGGTGACATTGAGGTTTTAACAGTGCCGCTGGCTAAAATGGACGAGTGGATGACGAAGTACAAAAAATGGTATCATTTCGTCCTTAGCACGTATCGCACGCGTTTCCAGGAGTTACTGGTAACCATTGACCATGTCGCCTTCCGGAATATGGACGAAAGACTCGCGTTTTACCTGAAGAAAACGCAAAAAATGCTCAAGTCCAATACCATTCCGTTAACACACGCCGAAATTGCTAACGAACTAAATTCCTCAAGAGAGGTTATCACGCGCCTGATGAAGAAGCTTGCTGAAAAAGGTGCGGTTAAACTGAACCGGAATAGCATAGAAATAATTGATCCGGAGTTGCTCAATGTGACTTAAATCACCGATGCAGCAGGTTTCTAACCGGAATTTTGCTGTATGGAAATATTTGGATACCTCGCTGCAACATTGATAGGTATATCGCTGGGATTGATCGGCGGAGGCGGATCAATACTGACAGTACCTGTACTTGTATACCTGTTTGGCATTGACGTTACACTTGCAACATCGTATTCTTTGTTCATTATCGGGATGACCAGCCTGGTCGGAGCTGTCCGAAATCACCGGAATGGCCAGGTTAGCATAAGAACGGCACTGCTTTTCGGCGTCTCGTCCATCACGACAGTATTTCTTTCACGAAAGTTTTTGTTGCCAGCAATTCCGGATGTTC
This sequence comes from Flavipsychrobacter sp., assembly GCA_021156265.1. Lineage (GTDB taxonomy): Bacteria > Bacteroidota > Bacteroidia > Chitinophagales > Chitinophagaceae > Polluticoccus. The sequence continues at coordinate 4,761 of JAJNBR010000178.1, read as the reverse complement.
TGTTTCAGGTTGGCGGGTTTACTGTCACCAGGTCGTTTGCAGTTATGGTGGTATTCGCTTCCTTAATGCTATTCGCATCCATTTCGATGATCAGATCCGGTAGCAAAGCTGTACAGCCATCAAACGAAAAAACAGGCATTCAATTTCTGATTAATCTTCTGTTTGCGGGTATAGGTGTGGGCCTGGTTACCGGGCTCCTGGGAGCGGGCGGAGGATTTTTACTCATCCCTGTATTAGTACTATTGTTTCGCATGCCAATGAAGGAGGCTGTGGGCACCTCCCTCCTCATAATAGCCCTGAATTCGCTCTTTGGATTCGCCGGAGACATTGGGAATTTAACGCCCGACTGGCAATTCCTCTTCATTTTGACTGCTATAGCGATTGCAGGGATAGTAGCCGGGAGCATTCTGAGTACGAAAATTAACGGGAACCAATTAAAAAAAGGGTTCGGCTGGTTCGTCCTTATAATGGCTGTCTATATTCTTATAAAAGAAACCCTATTAAACTGATGTATTGTGACTCAAGTCACTGACCACGTCTTCCACAATTCCGAATTTTGTATCAATAAATCATAAATTATGAAAGTCGAACAAATCTATACAGGCTGTCTTGCACAAGGAGCCTATTATATCGAAAGCAATGGTGAGGTTGCAATTATCGATCCATTGCGCGAAGTCGAGCCATACATAGAAAAAGCAGAGAAGGACAATGCCGCTGTTAAATATGTGTTTGAAACCCATTTTCACGCCGATTTCGTTTCAGGTCACATTGACCTTTCCAGAAAAACAGGCGCGCCGATAGTTTACGGTCCGATGGCAAATCCCGGGTTCGATGCCATAATAGCATCCGACCAACAGGAATTCAAACTGGGTGATGTTACCATTAAAGTGCTGCATACGCCCGGCCATACAATGGAAAGCACCTGTTATTTGCTGACTGACAAAGACGGCAAAGAAACTGCCCTATTCTCAGGAGACACGTTATTCATCGGCGACGTTGGCCGACCCGACCTGGCACAAAAAGCTGCTGATATGACCCAGGAGCAGCTGGCTGGTACTCTTTACGATTCATTGCGTTCAAAAGTAATGACGCTACCTAATGACGTCGTGGTTTATCCGGCTCACGGTGCGGGAAGTGCCTGCGGTAAGAATATGAGCAAAGAAACAACCGATACGATCGGCAACCAGAAAGCTACCAACTATGCTTTGCGTGCAGACATGTCGAGAGAGGAATTTATCAAAGAGGTAACCGCTGGCCTGCTGCCGCCACCCGCATATTTCCCGCTGAACGTTATGATGAATAAGCAGGGGTATGATAGTATTGATGAGGTACTAAACAGGGGACTTCAGGCACTGTCGCCCGAAGCTTTTGAAGCCGCGGCAAACGAAACCGGTGCATTGATTCTCGATACCAGGGACGCACAAACATTCGCGAAGGGCTTTATTCCCAACTCGATCAATATCGGTATCGACGGCAATTTCGCGCCATGGATAGGCGCGCTCATCCCGGACATTAAGCAGCAGATACTTATAGTTGCCGACCCCGGAAGAGAAGAAGAGGTTGTAACAAGACTTTCACGAGTGGGTTACGACTACAGTATCGGCTACCTGGATGGAGGCTTTGATTCCTGGATCAAATCCGGCAAGGAGACTGACTCCATCGAATCCATCAGCGCCGATGAACTGTCTCAGCGACAACAAAACCAGGATGTAGACGTTATCGACGTGCGGAAGTCTTCCGAATACCTGAGCGAGCATATGATAGACGCAACAAATGCGCCACTTGACACTATCAACGAGAGCATGCAACTGCTCGACAAAGAGAAGACATACTACATTCATTGCGCAGGTGGATACAGGTCAATGATCTTCACTTCCATACTCAGGGCACGCGGCTATGACAACCTCATCGATGTAAAAGGCGGTTTTAAGGCTATCAAAGATAGCGGACAGTTCGAACTCACAGACTACGTATGTCCAACAACATTACTGTAACTAAAAAAACAAATAATATGTTCAACATCAGCAATTTTTTCGGAGGTCCGAAACAAGACATCAAACAAGTATATGAAAGCGGCGCTGAAGTAATTGACGTGCGTGGCGCCGATGAATTCCGCACCGGCCATTTTGAAGGATCAGTCAACATCCCGCTTGACACAATTTCTAACAAAGTCGAACATTTACGACAAAAAGGGAAACCCGTAATACTCGTATGCCGTTCGGGAACACGAAGCGGCATTGCTACCAACATTCTAAAGAATGCAGGCGTTGACGCCTACAACGGCGGCGGATGGACGGACTTTAAAGCAACAGTTAAGTAATAATGAACGGGAAGGTAACGCTCATTCTTTCAGCTTGCCTACTGGCTATTAGCCTCCATTTAAATGCACAGCATACTAATGGATGGTTTCGCGGAACGGCAGGCCTGGCATTAAGCAAAAACTGGCGGACGGAAAGCGAACTGCAAGGACGATGGCAAAATGGACTGAACAATTCTAATCCGTTGGAGGAAAGATTGCTTTTTTCCTATCGGCACTGGTTGCATTATCAACACAGTGAAGCCTTGCAGTTCGGGCTTTCCCCATTTGCGTACTACACGCTGTTCAAAATAATTGAAGATTCAACAGATTATGACAAACCGCCAACCCACGAATACCGTTTGACGGTATCTGCGGATCTGCAACACCGGCTCTTTGGCAATCTATGTGCGACCGACAAAACTATGCTGGAATACAGGATGTTTGACGGAGGCAACAATATCCTCAGGCTTAGAAACAAACTGGGACTGAACTACCGGTTTAAAAACGCGTTTACCGCCAAAGTGGCCCACGAAGTGCTGCTAAATGTTGCCGGAACAAGTAAATTGCATTTTTTTGACCACGAACGCACCAGCATCAGCACGGAGTTTAACGTGGGAAATATTTTGTCGATGGAGGTCGGCTATATGCACGCCAGCCGCTTACCGCTTACGTCTGAAAACACCATAGCGGAGAATAACCTGCTCATTAATTTTGGATTCAAAATCAACAGAAAAGACAAGCAATAACTAATGTTAGAGATCATAAAACAACCGTGGCCCTGGTATATCGCAGGGCCTATTATTGGACTTACCGTTCCGGCGTTACTTATTCTGGGCAACAAGCATTTTGGCATCTCAGCCAATCTGCGGCATATATGTGCTGCATGTATCCCGGCTAAAGTTCCATTCTTCAAATACAATTGGAGGAAGGAGGCCTGGAATATGTTGTTTGTCGTAGGGATCATCATTGGAGCTGCAGTTGCGGCAGTATGGTTGCAGAATCCCGCGTCGATTGAATTGAACCCTAAGCTTGTGAAAGAATTGGCGGGTTACGGGATAACTGATTATGAATCCCTGGTACCTGCACAATTGTTTTCACTTGGGAACTTGCTGACCATCAGGGGCTTTCTCATTATGATCGTCGGTGGGTTTATCGTTGGTTTTGGCACAAGGTATGCGGGCGGCTGTACATCAGGGCATTCAATTATGGGGCTGTCAAATCTCCAATGGCCCTCACTAATTGCTACAATAAGCTTCATGGTGGGTGGCTTCATTATGGCAAATATTATTCTACCCCTGATTATGACACTGTAAAAATATTATGATGGAAAATAGCACTATAGTCAATACTGCCTTTGATACTGACCATGAAGTCAGGGCACAGGATACCATTTGTATCAACGAGTCGCACCTGACACATAAATGGTATCACAACATAAAATACATACTCGTTGGAATTCTTTTTGGAATTGCTTTTGTCAAAGCGGAGATAATATCCTGGTTCCGCATTCAGGAAATGTTCCGCCTGCAAAGCTTTCACATGTTTGGCGTGATCGGTAGCGCGGTTATCGTCGGAGCTGTTTCGGTATGGTTGATAAAACGATACAACGTCAAAACGATTTACGGGGAACATATAGAATTCCACCCTAAGAAATTCAATAAAGGACAGATATACGGTGGATTATTATTTGGTCTTGGATGGGCTATGACGGGAGCTTGCCCAGGCCCATTATTCGCCCAGCTGGGAACCGGAGCTACAGCAGTTATCGCAGTTATTTTAAGTGCAATCGCCGGCACATGGATATATGGCTACTTCAGGGAAAAACTACCCCATTGATCAAATAGTTTTCAGGGTAAATATCCCTGTGAAAAACGTAGTATAGCCTGCTTTCCTTGCGGTCGTAGCCGAAAACACAAATCCACACGACAGAGCGAAAAGTATTAGGATATTCAGACTCTTGAGACCTAAGTATCTGGTTATTTAAATATTTCAAACAGCTGTCTCCATAAACTCATAGTTTCTTCTCTTTTAAATTCGGGAAAATGCCGATTGAAAAAGTTGACAGAGTAGTTCATTTCCTCATTTACAGCAGTAATAGCGATCCGCGATTCCGTGATCAGCAAAATACTCGCATAGAACAGCAGCAAAGCGCCGGCAATACCGAGTGCAACCAGTATCCATGTATCTCATGTGTAAGACATCGGTAATACTTAATACGATGCTTGTAGCCACAAAAACACTCAGAGTAATATATAGGAACGTCATAGCTCTCTGGAGCAGCTTGGCACGTTTTGTGGCTTTATGCAATTCCTCTTCAATAACATGCTCGGTTCTTTCCTCGGTCTGAACTAGGTTTCGCAAGTACTCGGTGAGCTTTCTAGTGCGTTCGATGACACGGCCAAGTCGCTGCGAAGTGGTAAGTATCAATGAACCGCTGGCCATAATAAGCACCACAGGGGCTA
>JAJNBR010000177.1 GCA_021156265.1 Flavipsychrobacter sp. | reverse complement strand
AACTCTCCGGCGGACAGCAGCAACGTGTAGCCATTGCACGGTCGCTGATAAATGACCCGGCCATTATCATGGGTGATGAGCCCACAGGCAACCTCGACAAAGCCAACTCGCAAAAGGTGTTTGATATATTCAGGAGGTTGTCGCACGAGAACAAACAAACCATCATCACCGTTACACATGATCCTGACTTTGCCAACGGTGGCGACCGCATCATGGAAATGGAGGATGGTAAGATCATCAACATGCACTACCCGGTAAATAATGTAAAGCACTAAACGTATTTTAGAACAGTGAGCAAGAGGCAAACCATATCATCCACCCCGCAGCAGCAGAAGATCAACTACCTGCAGAATCGCTTCACGCCGTATTTTATTATCCTGTTGTTTGTTCTTGGCGGTGCTGTATTTCGTTATTATCTGCTAACGGACTGGCCCTGGTATTTCCATGTCGGCGCCTTCTTCATGCAGTTCATCACAATGTCCTTCATCTGGCACCTCATTGTATGGCTGAACAGTAAACTGGAAAAAGGATTTCCTTTTGAGGAAGGTCCGTTGCAGCGCATGTTTCTCCAAATACTTTTTACCCTTCTTATATTATCGCCTATCGTGGTCATCGGCCTGAAGGTTACGAGGCCTATATGGCCTGTCGGTATCAATGACATAGTGATAGGTACTACGCTGATTTTGTTTGTAGTCGTCATTATCCTGTTCAACTTCAGTTTTTACGCAGCATACTTCTTTAAGAACTGGCAGCAGTCGGTAGAGCAAAAGGCGGCGCTGGAAGTACAGGCAGCGCAGCTGGAGCGTGAGAAGTTCGACCTGCAATACCACCAGCTGAAGAACCAGGTGAACCCGCATTACCTGTTCAACACCCTTACTTCACTTGATGGACTGATACATACCAATCCTGAACTGGCGTCTGAATTTGTTCGACACATGGCCAAAGTGTATCGCTACGTGTTGCAGCACAAAGAGAATGAGGTGGTGAGTGTCGAAGAAGAACTGGAGTTCATCAGTCACTATATAGAGCTGCTGCAAATACGATATGGTGCAGGTATCAACATTCACCACAACATTTCTGCCGGCGCGGTTGAGCGTGGCATTGTGATGGTGACCCTGCAAATGCTCATCGACAATGCCATCAAGCACAACATTATTAATCCCAACAATCCTCTTAAGATCATCATCTGGGATGAGGGTGACTACCTGCAGGTGTACAACAACAAGCAGCTGCGCAGGCAGATAGAAACTTCGAACAAGCAGGGCCTCGCTCAATTGCGACAGCTATATGCATATCTTTCAGAAAAGCCTGTGATGATAGAAGACAACGACGAGCATTTTACAATTAAGATACCTTTGCTGTAATGAAGATACTGATACTGGAAGATGAACACCTGGTGGCAGAAAGCCTGATGAAGCTGGTACGGCAGCTGGAGCCTGACGCAGTGATAGAGGGTCCGGTTGACAACGTTATTGAGGCAAAGGAAATATTGAGCAATTCCAGGCCAGATCTCGTTATTTCAGACATCCAGCTTTCCGACGGTATCAGTCTTGATGTATTTACTGAAGCTAAAATCAACTGCCCTGTCATATTCACCACCGCCTATAACGAATACGCCGTACGCGCCTTTAAAGTGAATAGCATAGACTACTTGCTGAAGCCTATTGATAAGAAAGAACTGAAGGCAGCGCTCGATAAATTTCACCTGCTGCAATCTAAATTCAGCAACGAGCAGTATGTACAACAGCTCAGCGAATTGTTCAGCGATTTCAGATCGGGCAAGAAATATAAGGAGCGCTTCACTGCCCATCACGGTCGCAACATTGTGCTGGTGCACAGCAAAGATGTAGCGGGTTTCGCTAAAGAGGAAGTGATCTACCTGGTGCACAGCGATGGAAAGAAATATATTACCGATTACCGCTCGCTCGACGAAATTGAAGAGCTTCTGGATCCCAGGGAGTTCTACCGTGCCAACCGGCAGTATATCATTTCGTTATCCCATGTAGATACCATGCGCAGTGATGAGACCGGAAAAGTTATAGTCAGGTTAAAACCGCAGAGCTTTCCTGAAATTATTGTTAGTAAAGAGAAAGCAGCAGCATTTCGCAAGTGGGTGGAAGGATGATATTTCGTAACTTTAGTATATGCGGTGGTTAACCCTTATACTCGTGATGATGATGGCTGCAATGAGCAGCGAGGCACAGAAAACTTCCTTCGAAGGGCTGAAGGAGATCAATGGCGTGAAAATGTATTTCAAGGTGGTGGGCGAAGGTGATCCGCTACTCGTAGTGCACGGTGGTCCGGCTATGAACCATGACTATTTTCTTCCGCACCTCCTGCCACTCGCAAAAAAACACCAACTTATATTTTACGATCAACGCGCCAGCGGCCGCTCCGATATTCCGCGCGACAGCAGCAAGAGCATCAGCCATGAGATCATGGTGGCGGATATAGATGCCATCCGCAGGGAGTTTGGTCTGAAGAAGATCGACATATTCGCGCATTCATGGGGCGCCAAACTGGCTGTCAATTACGCAATGGATTACCCGGAAAATATCGGCCGACTGATATTGAGTAACCCTGTTACCTTCAGTCACGAATACGATAGCCTGCAGATAGCCAGCATTGCAGCCAAGACCACTGGTCACAATGCCGACCGTAAAAAAGTATTGGTAAGCTCGAAAGAATTTTTAGATGCTGACCTGGGGGTGTATAAGCAGGTATTACAGCTTAATTACATCACTTCGTTTTTCGATACAACAAATATTGAGAAGCTCGATATAGTGCTGGCTCACGATTTCTTCAGGCAGAATGCTTCACTGATGAAAGGGCTTTACCGCGACATGGGTAAATATGATATCAACTATTACCCCCACCTGCGCCGTATAGCCATACCCGTACTGATATTGCATGGCAAGGCTGACAACATTCCGCTAGAGGCGGATGAGCGATTGATGGCCAGCGTGTCGAATGGTACCCTGGTGGTATTTGATAGCTCAGGTCATTTTCCCTTCATTGAAGAGAACAACAAGTTTACCGACGCGGTAACAGCATTCTTGAACAGGAATAACTAACGTTTGGGATATTTGATCTGCTCGCTTTTCAGCGCAGTTCGTTCCACTTCACCATATACGGCCGGGAGCGGGTAGCCGAGGCTTTCCATGATGTGTTCCAACATGGGTTCGTCGTCGGGGTTGTAGCGTTTGTTCAGGTTAAAGCCATTGAACTTTGCCCATGCCTGCCATTTAACGGCCGTAAACGGATTCTTGAATTCATCCAGCATGCTGTAGATGTTGACGCCGGTCTGGCGGCCTATGAGCTTTACCAGCAACACGCCTTGTGTTTCGTTCAGGTGTTTTACTTCGCCTTCAAACTTGTCGCGCAGCTCATCTTCTTTTGCAGCTACAAAAGCCTTACGCTCTTTTTTGCCAATGTTGGGATCGTTGACCTTAGCATCGAGCTCCGAAAAAAGTTGCGTGGCGGCATTGAGATAAGGGAGGATACTGGTGATGTAGTATTTGGTCTGGTTATAGCGGTAGCGCACCGTGTCATTGTCCCAATTGCGCTCAGCGTTCACTTGTACTGAAGGCAGGTTTACCATCAGCATGGTGTCAGGTGACACTCCCTGCGCCGATGCCGGCATATAAGAAAAAACAGTAACCAGAGCCCCAAGGCACACTATCCCTTTCATACCACGTAAAGTTACAAGCTATGTGCCAGAATCTTTATCTTGTTAAAAATTCACGGCATTTATTAACAGTAATTGCTGTTCTTCAGAGTTGATAAGCTATGCTGCCCGGAGAGAATCCTGCGTTTCGAAGAGTAATGAGAAAGCTGCCTGTTGCTATCATAGTGCTGGGCATATTGTTACGCATCGTGGTTTATTTGCAGAACAACTCTTTCATTATAGATGAGGCCAACATTGCCCGCAATATCTACGAACGAAGTTTTTGGGGGTTAACACAGCCGTTGGATTACGAGCAGTATGCGCCGCCGCTTTATTTGTGGATCACCAAACTCAGCACGATCATCGGAGGCTACAGTGAATATGCATATACCTTTTACTCACTGTTGTGCGGGATACTGTCATTGTGCCTTTTATACAAGTTGCTGAGGCATTTTACGGATCACCGCAGTCTTTGGTACCCACTACTGCTGGTCGCTACAGGGCTTATCTATGTGCGCTATTCTGTAGAGCTGAAGCAGTACATTTCTGATTTAGTTATTTGCCTCGCGCTCATCCTGCTCGCGTTGCGTGTGCATGTATTGAGCGCTGCGCCTGCAAGATTTGCCCTGCTTTGGATGGTAGCAGGCACTGTGGCTGTATGGCTTTCCATGCCGTCGGTGTTTATATTGGCTACCGCCATCTTGTATTATACTGTCGTTGCCATTAGGGCGCGTAGCTATGGCAAGATCGGTTTGCTGGCATTGATCGCCGGGGTTTGGTTAGCGCAATTTGCATTTTACTATTACACTATTCTTCAACCGCAGGCAGAATCTGAATACCTGCAGCGTTTCCATAAAGACTACTTCCTTTACTTGCTGCCCAGCAACATAGAGCAGCTAAGATTTAACTGGAACCTTGCACTCTATCCTTTGGAGAATGCCGGCGGGCACCAGGCGTTGGCGGTCATCTTTCATTCGCTATGTATCGTTGTGGCGATTGTCTATTTTATTAGAAAGCGCGCAGTAAACGGCATACTGTTGGTGATTCCACTGGTATTGCTTTATGTGGCTGCAGCGCTGCATAAGTTCACACTGATACCACGAGTTACACTGTTTGCACTTCCACTCATTCTTGTTTTGATGGGTATCGGACTCGGAAGATTAATGGCCTTAAAGAATAAATGGCTTAACAGCATCCTGGTAATCGTCTGTGTTATCTGCTTCGTAAACTTCAACGCGCTGAAGCATTTTGTGCTGCCTATAGAAAATGAAGAGATGAAAAAAAGTCTTGATTTCCTCGTATCGAAAAATATAAGAGGCGACCAGTTGTATGTGCGCGATCCTGCTAAGCCGGCTTATTATTTCTACACGGACATACACCCGCAAAAAGCTAAATGGGGATCGCTGAGAGGGGGAAAAATAACAGAGTGGGATACCGACTACGATGCGCTGGCGAGGAGTTGGACGGATACTACAGCAATGCTCTACGGGCAGGAAGACCCAGCCAAATTTAACGAGCAACAAACTGTCTTGCTCAAATACAATACGGAATTGACGCGTTTTACCACGGTCGGAGGTCACGTGATCATCTACCGCAAAAATAATTAAGCAGCTTTGAAAGTTACTTTGTGAATAGCGTCTTCCAGCTCGCGTATGCCGAGTGGTTTGGGAAGGAACATATCGGCATGGGCTTCTTCGGCCAGTTTAGCACCTTCAGTGTTGGCCGAAATACAGATAATAGGAATGGTCTTATATTCGGTGTCCTCCTTCAGTCGTTTGGTAGCAGCCAGCCCGCTCAGCACAGGCATCTCGTTGTCCATAATGATCACATCGGGGTGAACCTCTTCGATTCTATCCATGAGGTGCAAACAGTTTTGTGCAGTATGCACCTCGTGTCCTCGTCGTTGCAATATCATGCTATACAATTGCAGCACATCCATTTCGTCATCAAAAATCATAACTTTCATCTCTACAGTCATTTTGCCGCTAGGGTAAGAAGCAAAACTGTGCCACACTCCTGTTTTTTTTGGGGAATGGCAATGTGTAAGCAGTTAGTTGATAGTCTATTGCGAGAGCTTTTCCAGCTCAGTTGTAAGCCCTTCAATATCTGGGGAGGAAGTGTCCCAGGAGCACATCAGCCGTGCCTCATTGCTGCTTTCCTTCCATATATAGAAGGGGTAGTTCTCCTGCAGAGCTGCTGTCCAGGCCACGGGAAGCTCAGCAAAAACAGCATTGGCCTGCACCGGTTTGGTCACCTTTATTTGGGAGTATCTTAACAAAGCGCTGTTGAGCTGCTGCGCCATTTTGTTGGCGTGGGCTGCATGTTGCTTCCAGTTGTCGTTAGCCAGCATAGCTTCAAACTGTGCGGCGATAAAACGTGTTTTCGATGCCAGCTGCATACTTTGCTTCTGCTTATAGGCGATATGTTCGGAAAGTTTTTTGTTGAATACTACCACCGCCTCGCCAAACATCATCCCCGCCTTGGTGCCTCCTAATGATAGTATGTCCACGCCCACGTTGGTACTGATGTCTTTTAACGCACAATTCAAACCCGCTGCTGCATTAAAAAAGCGTGAGCCGTCCACGTGCAGGTAAAGGTCATTTGCATGTGCAAGGTC
>JAJNBR010000176.1 GCA_021156265.1 Flavipsychrobacter sp. | reverse complement strand
TCTTTCCGTGGCAATGACGTAGTGCGCGAGGCGATACACAGTGTGTTCCTGCTGCATGCTATCAAAGCCGGCATGGATATGGGTATCGTAAACGCAGGCGCCCTGCAGGTGTACGACGAAATAGAACCGGAACTGCGCGAACTGTGCGAAGACGTGGTACTCAACCGCAGACCCGATGCCACTGAACGCCTCGTTACGTTTGCAGAAACGGTAAAAGCCAAGGGCAAGGAAGTAAAGAAAGACGATGCATGGCGTGGCACACCTGTTGAAGAACGCCTGAAACACGCGCTGGTAAATGGCATCACCGACTATATAGACCAGGATACAGAAGAAGCACGCCAGAAATACCCCAAGCCACTCGATGTGATCGAAGGTCCGCTGATGGACGGTATGAACGTGGTAGGCGACCTGTTTGGCAGCGGTAAGATGTTCCTGCCGCAGGTGGTGAAAAGCGCCCGCGTGATGAAAAAATCTGTGGCTATTCTTACTCCTTATATAGAAGCAGAAAAAGAACAACGCAGGCTGGCGCACATTGCCGCCGGCACCATAAATGAAGAAACAGCAGGAGCTGCTAAAATATTACTGGCAACAGTAAAAGGTGACGTACACGATATCGGCAAGAACATCGTAGGTGTGGTGTTAGGCTGTAACGGTTATGACATCATTGACCTCGGTGTGATGGTTCCTGCCGATAAGATTTTGGAAACCGCGGTGAAAGAGAACGTAGATATCATTGGGCTAAGTGGCCTGATTACTCCTTCGCTGGACGAGATGGTACACGTAGCCAAAGAAATGAAGCGCCGCAACATGACGCAGCCTCTGCTAATAGGGGGCGCCACCACATCACGAATGCACACTGCTATCAAAATATCACCTCAATATGAGGAAGGCGTGGTGCATGTGCTGGATGCCAGCCGCAGTGTAACAGTAGCGGGCAACCTGTTGAACAAAGAACAAAAACCCGGTTTTCTTGGTGGTATTGATACCGAATACAAAAAACTGCGTGAGGATTTCGCCAGCAAACGCACAATAAAACAATACATCCCCTTTGCTGACGCGCAGCAAAACCCCGTTAAGATAAACTGGGAAGGATATACACCACCCAAACCCTCATTCACCGGCATCAAGTCTTTCAATAACTATGATCTCTCGGAGATCAGGCAGTTCATAGACTGGGGACCGTTCTTTATCACCTGGGAAATGCGTGGCAAATACCCGGAAATACTTAAAGATGCAAACGTAGGCGTCGAGGCCACTAAGCTGTTCAATGATGCCAACGCCCTGCTCGACCAGATCGTTTCAGAAAAATGGCTGGAAGCAAAAGGCGTGGTTGGCTACTGGCGGGCAAACAAGACGGCGCCGGACACTACAGTTCTGAAAGACGATAGCGGTAAAACGATAGCTACGCTGGAGCATTTGCGCCAGCAGCAAAAGAAAGCCGCGGGTCAGCCTAACTTTTCATTGGCCGATTTCATTAGCCCTGTGGCGGATGATTACATGGGTGCATTCGCAGTGAGCATACACGGCATTGAGCCGCATCTGAAAAAATTCATCGACAACCACGACGACTATAATAAGATCATGCTGCAAGCGCTGGCCGACAGGCTGGCCGAAGCATTTGCAGAAGTACTGCATAAGCGCACGCGTACCGAATTCTGGGGTTATGTGAAAAACGAAACACTCAGCACCGAAGAGCTGGTAAAAGAGGAATACCAGGGTATTCGTCCTGCTCCGGGTTACCCTGCCTGCCCCGACCATACAGAGAAATACAAACTGTTCGAACTGCTGAATGCTACGGAAAATGCAGGTATCGAGTTAACCGAATCGTTGGCTATGTACCCTGCAGCATCTGTTTGCGGCTGGTATTTCAGCCACCCGCAAAGCACCTACTTCGGCGTAGGTAAAATATCTGACGACCAGCTGCAGGATTACACAAAACGCAAAGGCATGAGCCTGGAAGACATGACCAAATGGCTATCACCAATACTGGAAGGATAATGCTGAAGGAAACAAAAGATTTTATAGATACGTTCGAACCAAAGCTGCCATTAAAGCCAACTGAAAAACTGGCCCTGGTGATATCATTCATATTTCACCCGGTGTTCATGCCCACCATTTTGTTTTATGCCATGTACAAGTTTGTACCGGCTAGTTTTGCTGAGCTGACATCCAAAGAATTTGGCCTGCGGCTTTTGATGGTATTTATGAATACCGCCTTCTTCCCAATACTAAGCGTCTTCTTAATGAAAGCGTTAGGTTTTGTTGAAAGTATACATCTATATAAACCCAGGGATCGCTACATACCCCTGGTAGTGTGCATGATCCTATACTTTACAACCTATTACTTTTTCAAGCAGCAAAACGCACCATTTTTATTATTACTTCTGCTCCTTGGCAGCTACTGGAACCTGGTAGCTCTTTTCATCATCAATATCTTCTTCAAAGTAAGCATGCACACAACAGGTGCCGGCGGTATGATAGGCATGCTGATAGCCCTGATGTTTGTCAGCCCCATAAGCCTTACGCTGCCGCTCTTCCTTGGCTTGCTGATAGCAGGCATGATAGGTACTGCACGTATGTTGCTGCGCGCTCATCACGCTTCCGAGATCTGGATGGGATATGCATTGGGAATAATAGTACAGCTGTCTGCTTACTGGTACCTGAGCTAATACACTACGTTAAAGAATCTAAAATATAAAAGGCCCTTGCATTGCAAGGGCCTTTATGTTGACTATCGTAGCCTGTTCTATCGCTCCACAACAAACTTCAAAGTTCTAGTTTCCTCACCTGCCTTTATCACCAGGATATAAAGGCCATTAGGCAGGTCATTGTTCAGCGATATTCTTTCGCTTAGCCTGTTACCTGTAATATTTAGCAGCCGGCGATAAACAATCTGCCCGGTAATGTTCATTACTTCGACAGCTCCGTGTGCGCTACTGCCCTTAATATTCCCCTGTAGTGTAAAGTCGCCTGTAGTGGGATTGGGAGATATGGTAAGGTCAGTATTATTGCTAAGCGCATCGTCATCAATCCCCAGTGTATGGTAGCTCACTATTTCACTATCTGCCAAAACCCTGTTATAGATCCTCAGATCATCGATAACACCTTTGAACCAGTAGGGATATGGAGCATCCCACAAGTTCAACCCTATAGAAACACTATCGGTACTCGTACCAACAGGTGAAGGAGTACCAGGAGTAGCTGCAGACTTCAACACACCGTTTACATACACCTTAAAGCTGTCACCATCGAAAGTGGTAACTACGCTGTACCATTGATTTAAATGTGTGTTAGGCGAGTACTGCCATTCTGCGTGGTCGGGGGAGTTTGCAGCGCCGGCCCCGGTATGAAAAACATACTTCTGCGTATCTGCATTAGCACAGCTACTATCAAAAGCATTATCAAAGAAATCAAAATAATAATTCCCATTATTCCCGATGTCGCCCCTGGTAAGCAATACACTGGTTTGACAAAGATTGGTATAAAATCCCTCCGGTTTTATCACTGCACACAGCGAATAATTGGCAAGGTTAAGATCAGCTTTATAAGGAGCGGTTACATAGCTTGTATCGCTGCCTTGAAAGCGCAGGGCACTGCCCGGTACACCACCTTTACCGGTAGTGAATACAGTATTATTCATTGTACCGTTATGACCGTTGCCGGTACTGTCAAGTGCATTGCCGTTGAATGGCCAGTGGGCAATGAGACCGTTAGTAGATTGCGAAAGGGCCGGCAACGCTAAAAACGAAAAAAGGATAGGTAAAAGTTTTTTCATGAAAAATCGTAGATATTGATACATAAAGCTAATATAAAACCGGCCACATGTCAACACGCGCAAGATTCAATTAATGGCCGGTTAGCTGCCGGGCCGGATGGTAATGACATTTGCGTTACACCTGCTGGATTGCTGCCGGCGCCAACCGTTGTAGTGGTGACCGGGGCAGAAGAAATAACAATATCAGTAATGGATAGCTCTCGCCAATGATACGACCTACGCCAGCCAGCAAAACTACTATACAGATAATAATAATGACAGCTACCGAGATCATATACGCTGCGAACAACTGTTTTGATCTTCGAAACAACCGGTAGCACAAAAAAGCAACAGCTGCCTGTGTAAGGAAAGTCTGGAAGATAAAATCTCCGCTAAATGCATACTGCAACATAGTCGTCGTAGATCTTGAAACAGACAATTGCTCTTCATGCCCGGGAATCAAAAGCCTTCGCGTAAGGTAAAAGCTTATTGCAAATAATAACAAAACAACCCCGGCATTCCTGTAAAAACGGATATCCCGGTTGAACGCATAACAGGCGAAAGCAAATGGACAAAAGAAAACAATAACCGTCTCGCGGGAGAAAAAGCTCAAAGCGGCACCCAGCAGGATCAACCACATGCGGTGCTCAAACATCCCGATAGCTATCAATACACAAGCCAGCCAGGCGTAACCATGTGTCAGCGGAGCGATCACCGTTATCGGCACCATGAAATACCCCACGGCCAGTGCCAGCACTGTAAACACTTGCCCGCCTCCACCCGATCTTCTTATGTAACTCACTATTAACGCCAGCGATACCGCAAGCGCCAGGTAATTGGATAAGATCAGCGCGAAAAACCCCCGCAGGTCCTCATCGGAATGGTAATATCTGGATGATTGAAAAGCTATTTGTTGCGAGCGATAAATGATGCCGGCTTCTTTCAACGCGTAGGCTACTACCGTGGGCACCTGCCTGATGACGAACGGCGCTTCCGCAGCCGACAGGTCAAACGGGGTCTTGACCATCTCATTATACTTCCTGAAATCATGGTTGGCCAGGTCGGGCAGCATATACTTATACGACATATGCAGCAGCCCATAGCTGAACACGAGGATAATAACGAGGTCTTTAAATATACGCTGCATAAACCATCGGGCAGGCTTGAACCTGCCCGATGACAAAGTAAGAAATATCAATTATTTATACTATTCGGGGATCGCTCCTGCCATGGAGGTATTGCGCGAGCGCTGGTTACTGATATTTTCCAGCGTCTTGATGATCTCTTCGTTGAATGCCTTCAGGTCGCCCGGCTTACGGCTCGTGATCAGGTTGGCATGGTGCATCACTTCCTGGTCTACCCAGTTCGCACCGGCATTGGCCAGGTCAGTCCTTATAGCAGGTGTCGATGTAAGGGTCATGCCGGGCAACAGGCCGGTTTCTATCAGCAGTTGCGGACCGTGGCAGATAGCCGCCACAGGTTTGCCCGAAGCAAGAAATATTTTGGCGAACTCTACCGACCGCTCGTCGCGGCGCAGTTTATCGGGGTTGATAACGCCCCCCGGCAAAATGAGGGCGTCATAGTCGCCTTCGTTAGCTTCGTCAACAGATTTGTCTACTTCTATTTTATCGCCCCAGTCTTTTTTTGCCCAGCTCTTGATCTTTCCGGTTTTGGGAGAGATGATGTCTACCTTAACGCCTTCGTCCTCAAGCGCCTCCTTTGGCTTCAGCAGTTCCGACTCTTCAAACCCTTCATCAGTGAGGATAGCGACGCGTAGACCTTTTAGCTTTTTCATACCTGGTATTTAAGTGGTTGTAAACTAGCCGCGTAAAAACTGTGCCATTATACTATTTTATATTATCATGTAATTGTAGTATATTTGCTATAGAACAGTATCCGGTTCGGGGTGCTGTTTACGACTGTCAACGTTTTCTGCATTTCGAAAAAAGCGCTAACAAATGTCAACAAATGTTAACAGCCTTGATGCAGGGCAAGTGATTATCAATCACTTACAACTTTGCCGGCCAGGCCGGCAACATCGAAATTCGGTATCAACCTGTAACAAATTCGACCCGAAAGCATTGATATTGCTGAACCGTACATAAAGAACTAATAACGCCATGTAACAAATAAGCCACCAATAACATATTATCTTTGACCCTTCGTATGAAACTGCTTTTACAATACCTTTCGCGACATAAATGGCTGATAGTGCTCGCTTTAGTACTGGCTTCCATCAACCAGGTCTTTTCCCTGCTCGATCCCTACATCTTTGGTAAGTACATTATTGACCCATATGCTAGTCAACCCCATACCTGGACACTCGACCAGTTCATCCGCGGTATCACATTCGGGTTGTTGCTGCTTGTGGGCACGGCTATGGTGTCACGCATAGCGAAAGCTTTCCAGGACTATACAGTTAACGTGATCATACAGAAGTTTGGCGCACGGTTATACACCGATGGCCTGCAGCATGCCCTGAGCCTGCCCTTCCAGGAGTTTGAAGACCAACGCAGCGGTGAAACACTTT
>JAJNBR010000175.1 GCA_021156265.1 Flavipsychrobacter sp. | reverse complement strand
ACGGCCTGCCTGAGTTTGTACCCAACAGCCAGAACAAATATGTGTCGCTGAAACGCGGAATAGACTGCGAACGCTGCCACGGCCCCGGTGAGCTGCATGTAAAGGAAAAGCGCGCGGGCAATATCGTAGATACCTCGAAAAGCCCTGACTATACGATCGTCAATCCGCGTAGGCTATCTACGGAGCTGCAAAACAACATCTGCCAGCGTTGCCATTTGCAAGGTATAGCTGTACTGAACGATGGAAAGAACTTCTTTGACTTCCGACCGGGCATGCACCTGTCTGAAGTAATGAATGTCTTCATGCCCCAGTACGAAGGCGCGCAGGATAAGATGATCATGGCCTCGCATGTGGAGCGGATGAAGAAGAGCGCCTGCTATGTGAATTCGGGCAAGATGAGTTGCATCACCTGCCATAACCCGCACGTAAGCGTAAAGGTCACACCGCGCACGCAATACATCAACGCCTGCAATAGCTGTCACGGGGGACCGCAACAACCGCATTGCACAGAAGATATGGCGGTGAGAGCAGCAAAGAACGATGACTGCGTTACCTGCCACATGCCACAGAACAGCAGTATCGACATACCGCACGTTGCAGTGACTGACCACTATATACGCACGAGACCATTGGAGGATACGCTGGAAAAGAAGATCACAGCATTCTTAGGATTGAAGTGTTTCAACAACGACAAGGTAGATGCGATCACTACTGCACGGGCATTTATGGAATTCTACGAGCGCTACAACCAAAGCGCTGGACTTATCGACTCAGCACTTCGTTACCTGAATATGCAGCAGGAAGAAGAAGCAAGCAAAAAACAAAACCGTGATTTCATCCGTGCATATTTCTTACTCAACGACTTTGCGAAGGTGGTGGAATACGGCGCTAACCTGAAGCCCGAAGACATCAACGATGCATGGGCTGCTTACCGAATTGGCGATAGCTACTACAATCTTCAGCAACCTGACAAAGCACTACCCTGGTACAAACGCGCCACGGATGTCTGGCCTTACTCGCTCGACTTCCAGAATAAATATGGCACGTGCCTGTTGGCACTGGGCAAACCGGCCGAGGCACAAAAGGTATTCAGCTTTATTTATTCGGAGAACCCCGACTACCAGTCAGCCAACACCAACCTCGGATACCTGTACCTGCAGCAAGGCAATATGACTATGGCTTACAGTCACCTGCTGCGCGCCGTGATGCTTAATCCGGATCATGAGCAGACGCTCATTAACATTGCAGTGGTGTACCATGCTAATGCCGAGGATGGCAAGGCGAAGAAGGCATTGCTGCACCTGCTGAAGAAGCATCCGCAAAACCAGCAGGCGCGTGCTATGTTGATGGACTTACAATAAACTAAAACCTATAGGCTACGGAAATACGCTGGAAATAGATACCTGCGTTGAAGTCGAGCACTCCTACGGACGAGGCTTTTTCATAATTGATGTTCCTGTACACCATTTGTATGGGCATCAATTCCAGGCCTACGGTAACACGGTTGCCCCGGATCTTCGCACCAATGGAAGGTGCAAGACCTACGTAAGTCATTTTAACATCCTGTGGAATGAATGAGGAGCCATAAGTATTGATCGGCCCTCCAGCAGTAGTTCGTGCTCTGGTGCCGGTGAATGTTTCAACATTTCCGCCGCCATAACCACCCCATACATCAACAGCAGCCGATAAATAAACTCTCCTCCAAAATTGACGCTGCATCTCAACTCCCATCCCAATTACGGGCATCTTTACATTAGTGGTTGAGTGCACCTCGGTTATACTGTCAGCCCCCAATGCAAGTATAGAGCTGGCGTATGATGTATGACTGCCAAATGCAGCTATAAAACGAAACGCTCTATGCTCATCTTTCCATACCTTATACTGTGCGCCCACAAGGTTAACACTTCGCTCATTGTCTCCCGATTGCGTCATGATACCAAGTTCATGATTTCTAACAGCAGGCTGTACGCGCGTGACCGGTACTTCTTCCTCGGTTTCTTGTGCAAATGCAGCTGTGCCTATACTTAACAACAGGGCGGATAGAAGAACTTTCTTCATAAACAGTGTCTTTGAGCTTTAACGTAAGGTCGCGAATATTATTGTAAAACAGAAGGGTTGTGCTTGCACACAACCCTCATTATCAAGTTACAGTTAATAACGATGTTACTTAGCTGAACTGTAGCGCTTGCCCACCTCAGCCCAGTTGATCACGTTCCATATCGCAGAGAGGTAGTCAGGACGACGGTTTTGGTAGTTCAGGTAGTAAGCGTGCTCCCAAACGTCGATGCCGAGGATCGGCGTACCTTTTACCTCTGCTACATCCATCAGGGGATTATCCTGGTTAGGTGTAGAAGTTACTTCCAGCTTGCCGTCTTTTACTATCAGCCATGCCCAGCCACTACCGAAACGGGTAGTACCGGCAGCGTTCATTTTTTCTTTCAGGCCATCTACCGAGCCAAATGCCTCATTGATCGCAGTGGCAAGATCGCCGGAAGGTGAGCCACCATTTGCGCCGAGGATGGTCCAGAACAGCGAGTGGTTATAATGACCGCCACCGTTGTTGCGCACTGCAGCCGGGTAAGCAGAGATGTTTGCCATCAGTTCTTCCAGCGATTTGTTCTCGCCGTCAGAACCAGCCAGTGCTTTATTAAGGTTATCTACATAAGCCTGGTGATGTTTGCCATGGTGTATCTCCATAGTGCGTGCGTCAATATGCGGTTCGAGCGCATTGAAAGCGTATGGTAGTTGGGGGAGCGAATGTGCCATATCTAAAAATGTTTTTGGTTATAATGATGCGCCAAAGTTAAATGGCCTGACCGAAAGCCCAAATATTTGATGCCCGTTTCATAGTTAATTAAAATAGGCCTATAGAACTCATGTGTTTCTGAAGCTAGTTGTTTTTATCATTAGCCCCTGTTTATCAGGGGCTTTCAGCGATTTCGGTACTCATCAATAAAACAATTATTTTAATAACTGAAACCGGTTTTAACACTACCCTAAGAGCCCCAGCACCTTATAGGGCTTTGTCAACGGTGGTAACTCCGTATCTTGTGTTCGTTTTTCCCGAGAACAGTAATTCATGAGTCTTCCTTCATTATCGCTGCGCCGCCCTGTCCTGGCTATCGTGCTCAATATCATCATCATCGTATTTGGTGTGATCGGCTTTATGTTCCTGGGTGTGAGGGACTATCCCTCCATCGACCCGCCCATTATCAACGTGCGCACCTCGTATGCAGGCGCTAACCCGGACATCGTAGAGACGCAGATCACCGAGCCGCTGGAGAAGTCCATCAACGGTATTGCCGGCATCAAGACCATGTCATCGACCAGTGCGCAGGGCTCCAGCAACATCACGGTCGAATTTGACCTCGACATTGACCTCGAGGCAGCAGCCAACGACGTACGCGACAAAGTATCTCAGGCCATACGCAGCCTGCCGCAGGATATAGATGCACCGCCGGTTGTATCTAAAGCCGATGCCAACGCCTCTCCCATCATCTCCATGACCGTTCAAAGTGATACCCGCAACCAGCTGCAGCTGACGGAGTACGCCGAGAACGTACTTGTAGAACGATTCCAGACAATACCCGGAGTAAGCAGCATCCGCATATGGGGCGAGAAGCGCTACGCCATGCGCCTCTGGCTGGACCCGTTGAAGATGGCCGGCTATGGTGTTACCTTCCAGGATATACAGACGGCACTGAGCAAGCAGAATGTAGAACTGCCCTCGGGCAAGCTGTCGGGTGCTAATACCGAGCTATCTGTTCGCACCTTCGGCAGGCTCAATACCGAAGAAGATTTCAATAACCTTATTGTAAAGACCGTCAACGGTGTGGACGTGCAGCTGCGTACGGTTGGCGAGGCAGTGCTTGGTCCCGAGAACGAGGAATCTGTGCTCAAAGAAAGCGCCATCCCTATGATCGCGCTGGCGCTGACACCACAGCCCGGCTCCAACTACGTAGCCATTGCCGATGAATTCTACAAACGCTACGAAGCTCTTAAGAAAGATATACCTGCCGATCTGAAGGTGGACATTGCGATGGACACCACCAGTTATATCAAGAAGTCGATACTGGAAGTGGAGGAAACGCTGATGATCTCCTTCCTGTTGGTGATCATCATCATCTACCTGTTCTTCCGCGACTGGCTTATTGCTTTGCGTCCACTGATAGATATCCCCGTCAGCCTGATAGGTGCATTCTTCATCATGTATCTGATGGGCTTTACCATCAACATCCTTACCCTGCTGGCCATCGTGCTCGCTACCGGCCTGGTGGTGGACGATGGTATCGTAGTGACCGAGAACATCTACAAACGCATAGAGAAAGGCATGGACAAATACCGCGCTGCCAAAGAAGGTAGCGAGGAGATCTACTTCGCCGTTATCTCTACTTCTATCACGCTGGCCGTCGTATTCTTACCCATCCTCTTCCTGCAAGGTTTCACCGGTAAACTCTTCCAGGAGTTTGGCATAGTGGTAGCCGGCGCGGTATTGATCTCTGCCTTCGTATCACTGACACTGACTCCCGTACTCAACGTGCTCATGACCCGCAAGGTGCACAAGCACTCCCGGTTCTACGTAAAGACCGAACCATTCTTCGCCGGCATGGAACGCAACTATCGCCGGGGTGTAGAATGGCTCATGAGCCGCAAATGGATCGCATTGGCCGGTATCGCTGCCTGCTTTGTCATCATCTTCCTGATTGGCGGACAGCTCCAGTCAGAACTGGCCCCACTCGAAGACCGCAGTCGCTTCCGTGCACAGATATCTGCTCCCGAGGGTACATCATACGACGCAATGGATACCTATATGGACAACCTGGTAGGTGTCGTGCTCGACTCAGTACCGGAGAAAGAAGTCGTGCTTTCTGTTACCGCTCCGGGCTTCACCGGCTCGGGCGCTGTGAATACCGGCTTCATCAACGTACGCCTGAAAGAGCCTAACGAACGCACCCGTTCACAGGAGGAGATCGTGCAGGCTGTGAACCGCAACTTCGGCAAGTTTACCTTCGGTAAGGCCTTCGCCATACAGGAACAGACCATCTCGGTACAACGCGGTGGCAGCGCTTATCCTGTGGTATTCGTTTTGCAGAACATCAACTTCGACAAGCTGACCAAGGTGATGCCTGTATTCCTGGATGAGGTAACCAAGAATCCCGTCTTCCAGGGTGCTGACGTCGACCTGAAATTCAACAAGCCTGAACTCACCATATCTATCGACCGCGCAAAAGCGTCGCAACTGGGCGTATCGGTGGCAGACGTATCACAGACACTACAGCTGGCGCTGAGTAACGGACGCCTCGGATACTTCACCATGAACGGCAAGCAGTACCAGGTGCTGGGCCAGGTGAGCCGTGTGAACCGCGAGGCGCCTGTTGACCTGAAAACCATTTTTGTAAAGAACAATACCGGCGAGTTCATCACGCTCGACAACGTGATCACTATGGCGGAGACCACCAGTCCTTCGCAGATCTATCACTACAACCGCTACAAGTCTGCAACCATATCAGCGGGCCTTGCACCGGGCAAGACCATCGGCGACGGCATTGACGAGATGAACCGCATCTACGAAAGCCTGAAGCAACGCAAGCTGGCAGACGAGAGCTTCAGCACCTCGCTGGGTGGTGCATCTAAGGACTATGTAGAGAGTTCTTCGAATACCCTGTTCGCCTTCATACTCGCTTTGGTACTGATCTACCTGATACTTGCTGCGCAGTTCGAGAGCTTTATGGACCCGCTCATTATCATGCTGACCGTACCGCTGGCAATAGCCGGTGCCGTGCTCTCGCTGTACTTCTTCGGCCATACGCTCAATATCTTCTCGCAGATAGGCATGATCATGCTCATTGGCCTTGTGACCAAGAACGGTATCCTGATAGTGGAATATGCCAACCATATACGCGACCAGGGCAAATCGAAGATGGAAGCTGCCGTTACAGCAGCCACTATGCGTTTGCGCCCCATCCTGATGACCAGTCTCGCGATGATCTTCGGCGCGTTGCCGCTGGCCTTATCGCTGGGCGCCGCATCCACCAGCCGGATACCATTGGGCGTGGTGATCGTGTATGGCGTATTGTTCTCGCTCGTTTTATCTTTATTCATCCTACCGGTGATGTATACTTTCCTTTCCCGCAGAAAGGTAAAGACCGCCACCGCACTCGACAAAATATCTGAATAGTACATGCGCAGGTTTAGTTTCATACTGTTATTAATAGGAGTTGGTGCACAGGCGCAGGAACGACTCAGTTTGCAGGATGCCATAGCCCGTGCGCTGGAATACAACTAC
>JAJNBR010000174.1 GCA_021156265.1 Flavipsychrobacter sp. | reverse complement strand
CTTTCTGATGAAGATGCACAATCGATATTTGACTACCTGCAGTCGATAAAACCGGTGGACAACAGGGTGCCGAATGCTATAATAGCACAGCAGGGTTGAGAAAAGTGAACGGTTAATTAAGTCAGCAAGCTATTGGGTTAATAGGTAAAAATGAATAAGCCTTGCAATGCGGGGCTTATTTTTTTATGGAAGCGGTAGTAATATGAATTTTCTTTTCTGAAAGAAGTTTCAGGTAGAAAAAGCCGATAATGCCAGCGGTGAAGGATGCCCCGATGATGGCCACTTTGGCTACCAGTTGTACCCTTGGGTCGCCGAATGCAAGGGTTGCGATGAATATCGACATGGTGAAACCAATACCGGCTATCATACCCATGCCTAATACTTGTTTCCACCGCATGCCGGTGGGCAATGCACCTATACCAAATTTCACCGCGAGGTAGCTAAACAGCAAGATGCCGATAGGTTTGCCTAATACCAGTCCCATGAAGATGCCGTGATGGACGATAGAAGAAAAAATGATCTCAAAATCGGTTGGCAAAACAATGGCTGTATTGGCCAGGGCAAATAAGGGAAGAATAACAAAGTTGACAGGGTCGTGCAATGCGTGCTCCAGTTTGTCGATCTTATGCAATGGAATGGTGAAAGCAAGTAATACACCGGAAATAGTTGCATGTACGCCCGAGTTGTACATCAGGTACCAGAGTATGATACCGAATAAAAAAAAGAAACTATACCTTTTTACTTTAAGCAGGTTCATTAATGTAAGCACAACTAATGTTGCGAGAGCCAGAACCAAGTAATTGAAATGGATATTCTCGGTATAAAAAATCGCAATAGCCAGAATCCCCCCGAGATCGTCGATGATAGCGAGTGCTGTCAGGAATATTCTTAAGGAGAGCGGCGCGCGCTTACCCAGCAACGATAATACCCCCAGGGAAAAAGCAATATCGGTTGCCATGGGTATTCCCCAGCCCTTGCTCAACGGTGTACCGCCGCACCATAATAGATACATAGTTGCCGGTACTACCATTCCACCCACCGCTGCTATTATCGGCACCATGGATTTTTTCAGGGTAGATAATTCCCCCACCATCAATTCCCGCTTTATTTCCATTCCCACCAGAAAAAAGAATACGGCCATTAATCCATCATTAATAAAATGGATGATCGAATGCGGAAGATGTAGATGGGGAATGGGAATATGCATTTCTTTTCCCCAAAATGCTAGATAGCTATCGGTCCATGAACTGTTACTTACAACAAGTGATATCAACGTGCAGCATATCAGAACGATACCCACAGTGCGGCTGTCATGGATGAACTCTTTGGCAGGTGATATGAACCGTTCTTCCAAAAAATCTATTGCTCGCCGTTTTCTTGTCATGTCTCAAAAATAGGTACGGAAATTGAAGGAAACTTTTGTAAAAAAAACAATAAAAAACGAGATTAAATTTTTCAGGAATTTTTTTTCCGTTTAGCAAAAACAGGTCCAAACTTTTCGTTTCGTATTCTGTAATCTGAACTAAACAAACAAGGGGTGAGAAATTTTTTTTTTCAACAAATTGTTAGCAATTTCGTTCTCCTGCTTTAGGAATGCGACAGTAGGGAAAAACGAAACGTGAAATTGGTCTTGCAGCGTCTGAAATAAATACATTTTTTGGTTAGGCTAAGTGTGAATTGATCCGTAAAATTGAAATGATTTTTTTCGGTATGGAAGTTTTGTCGCTTTACTAAAACGGTTTTACATAATTTGGTATAACTTGATTGAACGAGTAAGATCCAAAATGGATAATAATCTATACAATACAACAAACAATATTTTGAACGAAGCAGAGGGAGCATGGGAGAAGTGTTTAGGTATTATCAAAGACAACGTTAACTGGCGTACATTCCAAACATGGTTTGAGCCAATCAAAGCAGTTGCGCTTTCCAATAATATTTTGACCTTGCAGGTGCCGAGCCAGTTTTTTTATGAATGGCTGGAAGAGCATTATGTGGAACTGCTGGGAAAAACCATCAAGCGTGTATTAGGCAAAGAGGGTCGTCTGGAGTATCGCATCATGATGGAGAGCAATTCGGCACGCAAGCCGGCTGCTATCAACATGCCGGGCAGAACGTATACCAAACCATCGAAAGAAAATAATTATGTGGACATGCCCCTGAAATGGGACGACCCGCATAATATAAAAACACCTTATGCTATCCCGGGCCTGAAGCGTATGCAGATAGACCCGCAGCTGAATGCCAACTACACATTTGATAATTATGTAGAAGGTGATTGCAACAGGGTAGCCCGTTCGGCAGGATTTCACGTAGCACAAAAACCGGGTGCAACATCCTTTAATCCGCTGGTGGTATTTGGCGGCGTAGGTTGGGGTAAGACCCACCTGGTTCAGGCAATAGGTAATGAAGTGCGCCGCATGCACCCCAACAAAGCTGTGTTGTATGTAAGCGCAGAGAAATTCATCAACCAGTTCATAGAGCATTCAAAGAATAACGAGATCAACGATTTCATACACTTCTATCAACTGATAGATGTATTGATACTGGATGATATCCATCTGTTCGTTCCGGCAACTAAAACACAAGATGTTTTCTTCGCAATATTCAACCACCTGCACCAGAGCGGTAAGCAGATAATACTGACCAGCGATACACCACCCAAGGATATGGAAGGTATGCAGGAACGCCTGCTGAGCCGTTTTCGCTGGGGACTGAATGCGGACATACAGGCGCCCGACTTTGAAACTCGCCAGCAAATACTGCAGGTGAAGATGAAACAGGAAGGCCTGGAGATACCGGAAGACGTGGTGAAGTATGTAGCTTATAATGTACAGAGCAATGTGCGGGAGCTGGAAGGTGCGCTAATAGCCTTGTTTGCACAGGCAACGCTGAACAAAAAAGAAATAGACATAGACCTGGCCAAGCGCGTGATGAAGAATTTTGTGAAGACAGCTGCGCGCGAGCTGACTATAGAAAACATCCAGAAAATGGTATGCGAGTACTTTCACCTGCCGTACGACCGCCTGCTGGCTAAAACCCGTAAGCGCGAGGTGGTGCAGGCGAGACAGATCACTATGTACCTGGCGAAGAAGTTTACCAAGAGCTCGCTGAAAAACATCGGCGAACACTTTGGCGGTTTCGATCATACTACGGTGATACACTCTTGCCAAACAGTGGAAAACCTGATGGACACCGATGGAGAATATAAAGAACACCTGCTGGAGCTAACGCAAAAAGTACAGCTCGCCAGCTTATAATAGCCCAAACTTATTTTTGAGAAGCCCCGGACGTCTGGGGCTTTTTTATTTTACAGAACACCCCTTGCATAAGGACGTTATCTTTGAAGCACACAGCTTTGATACAATGAAAAGTTACCTACCCGGCTTTATCATATTTGTTTGCTCGCTGGCGCTTAGTTTTTTTATCTGCAAAGACTACGGCATATCGTGGGATGAGACGATACAGCGCGAAATAGGATACATGAGCTACAATTATGTATTTAATAACGATGAAGGGTTGAATCATTACATAGAGCGCGATCACGGGGCAGGCTTTGAGATGCCACTGATAATGATTGAAAAACGTTTAGGTCTTAGCGACAGTCGCAGCATTTACCTGATGCGCCACCTGGTTCAAAACCTGTTCTTCCTGTGCAGCATGTTTATCGGCTACATCTTCATGTTAAGATTATTAAAAAGCCAGTTCCTCGCATGCCTGGGTCTACTGATACTCATCTTTACACCACGATTTTTTGCACATTCTTTTTTCAACAGCAAGGACATACCGTTTATGTGTATGTTCCTGCTTTCGTTTGCTGCCAGTGCATGGGCGTTTGCGAGAAATAAGCCGTTGCCTTATTTTATTTTGGGCCTGGTGCTCGGCTATACTACCAGCATCAGGTTGCTGGGCATAATACTCATTGGCTTTATAGGTTTATTCTTTCTTATCGACATTTTCAGCGTACGCAGCGATAGGAGAGCAATATGGAGAAAGCTCTTTAGCGCCGTCTTGTGCCTGGTCGGATTTTGTATAGCCGTATATGCATTCTGGCCCACGTTGTGGCGCGATCCGTTGCGTAGTTTTCTCGAGGCGTTCCGAAATATGTCACATTTCAGGTTTGATGGTGAAGTGCTTTTAGGCGGAGAGATCATTAAAGCAACTGAGCTGCCCTGGACTTACATACCTACATGGTTTGTCATAACAACGCCGCTGTTGTGGCTGGTATTTGGAGGCGTTGGTATTATTTGGCTGATCGTTTCTTTCGTGAAGCAGCCGCTGCGGTTTCTGGCAAACACCCGCGACCGTAATTTCTTATTATACTTTTTAATCCTTGTTGCGCCGGTCGTTATGGTGGTAGCTTTGAACTCGGTAGTGTATGATGATTGGCGGCATCTCTATTTTATTTATCCATCTTTCATTCTACTGCTTCTGTTCGGGGTGGATAAACTACTGCGGATTCCCAGGGCCGGGATCGCGGTTAAGCTATTGTGTATACTGCAGTTTGGTTTTGTTGCTTTTTTTATGGTCAAATACCATCCTTACCAGCAGGTGTACTTTAATGAGCTGACCTCTAAAGCAGACGAAAATCTGCGCAGTAAATATGAGCTCGATTATTGGGGTCTCTCCAATAAGCAGGCAATGGAGTATATCCTCGCGCACGATACATCGTCGCTGATCATTGTAAATGATGGTCCTACACAAAGGTATAACTGGCTGTTGTTGCCGGCCGAAGACAGGAAACGCCTGAGACCGGTAAAAGAAGATGAAACATCGCTTGACTACCGCATAGCGCTATTTCGCACATATGAGTATAAAATGCCAGAAGAAAAGCGGGTTTACAGCATTAAAGTGCTGAATAGTACCATCCTGGCTGTGTACAAAATAAAAGAGTAATAATACACGGTAGCGATGAGAGCCTTTTTCTAAAAGCTTTGAAAAAATCTTTTGTTTTTTCGCTAATAAATCTATCTTTGCAGTCCCCCAAATCGGGGTGATAACTAGTTCTTTATGCTATTAGCGAGTTGCGCTAGAAAATTATAGGTGAGGTGGGTGAGTGGCCGAAACCAACAGTTTGCTAAACTGTCGTACGGGTCAAACCGTACCGCGGGTTCGAATCCCGCCCTCACCGCTGTCCAAAATCATTGGTAGCTTGCTATCAATAAGGTTCGGGAAGTAGCGCAGGCCGGTAGCGCATCTGGTTTGGGACCAGGGGGTCGCAGGTTCGAATCCTGTCTTCCCGACGAACAAAGAAAATAGCCATCTTAGGATGGCTATTTTCGTTTTAGGTACTTTGAATAAAAGCCCGGTAGAAATACTTGGCTTTTTTTATTTGCCTGGGCGGAAGCTTATGTTTTAGTTTAGCAGTATGTCTGCAGAAATTTCCATTTTCTGGTTTCGTCGTGATCTCAGGATCCAGGATAATGCCGGGCTTTACTATGCACTCAAAGAAGGCAGACCGGTATTACCTGTTTTTATTTTCGATACCAATATTCTCGAGGATCTTGAGGACCGACAAGACAAGCGCGTTCAGTTCATACACGATGTGTTGGAGGAAATGCAGGCACAGCTGAAGAAGGCAGGAAGTACGCTCTACGTGATGCATGGTACTCCTAAAGACTGTTTTCAAAAACTGCTGATAGAGTACAACGTAAGAGCTGTTTATACCAACAACGATTACGAGCCCTATGCCAACCAGCGAGATAATGCAATTGCCCAATTACTGGAGCGTGAAGGAATAGAATTTCACAGCCATAAAGACCAGGTGATCTTTGAGAAGAGCGAAGTGGTGAAAGACAACGGAGCGCCCTATACTGTTTTTACGCCCTACAGTAAGAAATGGCTGCAAAAGCTGAATGAGTTTCACCTGAGTTCTTATCCGACATCCAAATATCACAAACACTTTCTTCAACAAGCGCCAAAGCTCATCCCCGGTCTCAACTCTTTAGGTTTTGAAAAGGCAGAATATGTTGCTGTAGCACCAAAGCTGAATAAGGCCATTGCGATAGACTACGATAAAACCCGCGACACACCCGCAATACATGGCACGACAAGGCTAAGCGTGCACTTGCGTTTTGGAACAATAAGTATCCGTGAACTGGTAGCGGGTGCCAAGCAGTTAAATGACACTTTGCTGAAGGAACTTATATGGCGCGAATTCTACCAGATGATCCTTTGGCATTTTCCGCATGTAGTAACGGAATCTTTTAAGAAGGAATACGATAAAATAAACTGGCGTAATAACAATTACGACTTTGAGAAGTGGTGTAATGGCCAGACAGGTTACCCGATAG